>JBBITL010000029.1:45960-51498 GCA_037440765.1 Solibacteraceae bacterium | reverse complement strand
GCCTTCGGTCCCACCCAGACCGCCCGTGGAGGCGCAGCGGCGGCTCGCGGCGGCGCAGGTGCGGCTCCCGGAGCAGCGCCAATCACTGTCCCCGGCGGGCCCCCTGCGGCGCCGGGCGGTCCGGATGCGCAGGCCGCGGCGGCCAGGCGCGGCGGCGGCATGCCGGCCGGCATGGCTTCGCGCGAGGGCGTGGTGTTCGTCGGCGACAAGGGGTTCTTGACCACGGACACCTACGGCGCCAGCGTGCGGCTGCTGCCACAGGCGCGGCACGATGAGTACCGGCTGCCGCCGCAGGTTCTGACGCGCTCGCCGGGCCACTATCGCGACTGGATCAGGGCCTGCAAGGGCGGCGACCCGGCCTGCTCCAACTTCAACGTCGCGGGCCCCTTCACCGAGTGGATCGTGATGGGAGTCATCGCGCTGCACTTTGAGGGCAAGCTGCTGTGGGACGCCAACCGCATGCAGTTCACCAACAACCGCGAAGCCAACAACTACGTGAGGCCGACCTTCCGAAAAGGCTGGAGCTTCACCGGCTAAGGCAGTGACCGGCGGGCCGGGCCTTCCCGGCCCGCCGGTCAACGGCATCGCGCCGGCTGAGGGATGCGAACCGGCAGTCCGTTTTAATGGATCGAACCCTGGAAGGGAAGAGGGCCCTGGTAACCGGCGCGGGCGGGGGCGTCGGCAGAGGCATTGCTCTGGAACTGGCCCGCCACGGCTGCGGCGTGGCCGTGAACGACCTGGACCTGCCGGGAGCTCAGGCCACTGCGGACGCAATCACGGCGCTGGGGCGCGCGTCGCTGGCGGTGCAGTGCGACGTGGGGGTGTCCGGCGAGGTGGACGCCATGTTCAGCGCCGTGCTCCAACGCTTTCCACGCCTCGACATCCTGGTGAACAACGTCGGAGTCCAGATCAGTAAGCCGCTCCTCGACGTGGAAGAGGAGGAGTGGGACCGTGTGATCCGCACCAACCTCAAGGGATGCTTTCTGTGCACGCAGCGGGCTGCGCGGCACATGAAGATGTCGGGCGGCGGCCGGATCATCAACATCGGCTCGGGCTCGAACAAGCTCGCCTTCCCGCAGTTGGCCGCCTATACGGCGAGCAAGGGCGGGATCGAGATGTTCACCAAGGTCGCCGCGGTCGAGTTGGGCCCATTCAACATCACCGTGAACTGCGTGGCGCCCGGGGCGGTGCTGGTCGAGCGCACCCGGAAGGAACTGCCCGATTACGCCGGCACGTTCGCCCGCTTCACGCCGCTGGGCCGGGTGGGCGTGCCGGAGGACATCGGGCGGGCTGTAGCCTTTCTGGCGGGAAGCGAGGCGGACTTCATCACGGGCCAGACCATCTGGGTGGATGGCGGGCTCTTCAGCCGGCCAGGTCTGGTCGTCTGAGCAGCGCGGGATGGTGTGAAGCAGGATCCCGCGAACGACCAGCTCATTTGGCCGGGTCGGGCGGGTTGAAGGTCATTTCCGCAGAGCCTACCCGCGCCAACCGCACCTGCCGCCCTCCCGCCGAGTAAGGTTCGCCCAGGATCTTGCCGCTCAATACACCCTCTGCGGCCGCCAGTTGATCGTCTACGTACTGTTTGTCAAGGGGCCTTCCGTTGATCGGGGGCTTGCCTCTGGCGCCCATGGAGATCTGGTAGAAATGCCCTGGCAGGATGGCGGGGTTGTCCATCGGCCTGAGCACCGCCTGCAAACGCCGCAGCGATTCGGCGTACCGCTCGATGGGACCGAAATGCGCCCAGACGAGGCCAGAGCCGATGGCGTCGCTTGTCAGGATCATGTTGTTCTCAGTGTCAAGGTACCCCAACGAGCCTGGCGTGTGGCCCGCAAGGTTGATGGCTTTGATCGTGCGGCCACCCAGCGCGATCTCGCCCACCGCCGTGCCGGGGCCGCGCTCTGCGGGACCTCCGCCTTCCTTGATGGGAACGTAGTTCGGCCCGGCGTCACGAGGCCAGTCCAGATCCGGGAAATAGATGGTCCTGTCGCTCATCTGGCTGTTCTTGCCCGTGTGGTCGCCGTGGCCGTGGGAGATGGCCACCACAAAGTCGACCGGCCTGCTCTTCCCGCTGCCGTCGTTGTTGTGGCCCAGCAGGCGCCGGACCACGGTTTTGAGGTCGTTCTTGCCCACCTCCTCCGGGGTGTTCTGACCCGTGTCCACCAGCAGCGCCCGCTCGGAGCCTTCCAGCAGGTACATGGTCGACCCCTGCGTCATGCCGGCCTGCTGCAAGTAGTTCTCGATGCGCCAGGTTCTCTGGCCCCTGGCATTGGTCGCCATCAGGTAGGCGGTGTAGGCGCCCCATGGATTGGGACTTGCGAAGCCGGTGCCGACAGCAGCCCCCTGTTCGTTCTTGTGCTCAGGAAGGAAACCGGGAACCAGCCGGTAGTACTCCACCTGCGGAGGCGCCTGCGCCGGCAGCCGGGCCGCGCCGCTCAATATCAATGCCGCGATGCAAAAGACTCGTCTGCTGTGGGTCACGGTGCATCAGTATAGCCCAGCCGGGCAGAACTGGAAAGCGGACTCAGCGCCGCCGATCCTGGCGAGGTCACTGAACACTCACCGTGACTCGGTTCGCTGTCTTCCCGTCAACTGTCAGCACGAGCTCCACCGGACCGCTGCCCTGCAACGATCGAGGCAGGCCGACGTTAACCTGGTCCAGGCCGCTCATCCCGGCCACCGGGCCTGCGTACAGCACTGGAGCCTGGACCGCGCCGATGCTGGCAGCCACCGCCTCCAGAGAACTGCGCCCACGTATCCCAGTACCGTAAAGTTGCAGGTAGACTTGCCCGGTCGGCGGACCAATCTCGATCGGGACCGGCTGGCAGGCGCCCACCGCGCACCCGGGCTCGAAGACGTACCGCCAGGTTTGCGATCCATCCTCCTTGACGAAGACGGCCACCGCCGCCGGGACGCCCTCGCCGTTGGCATTCATGGTGAATAGCCCAGGCGCCACCGCTGCAATCTGCAATGTCCCTGAGGCCACGGTTTCCGACTGGCGCACAACGGCGACGTTGACGGGGCCGGGCGGCGTTCCTGCGGGCATCAGGAAATTGATCTGGGAAGGAGAGACGAACCACAGCGGGGCGGTATAGTGAGTTCCCCAGGCGTCCGTGATGTCAACGGAGGTTCCCGCCAGACTCTCCGGCAACGGGCCGCCCGCGGGAGCAAGCTCAACCCCGGGCGCCAGCCCGTCACCGTAACCCGAGGCGATCACACCAGCGGCGAGTTCCCCTGTCCGAGCGAAGCTGGCGGCGGATACCGTCGTCAGCGGCCTCGCCAGGCCGGCCGAGCCGGCCTCAACAACGAGAACCCAGTCGTTAGCATCGGGCGGCGCAAAACTCCTGCGCCCGCTGTTGGGGAAAGTCCCGATCGGAGTGCCCGCGCCGGTCCTGGGGTTGTACCAGGAACACTTCGCCTGCCCTTTCGGATCCAGGATCTTGCCCATGTCGACGGTGACCTGCCGCCCGGAGGGCATGTAGGCGACTATGACCGAGCCGTCTGTGGCGCGAGCCGTGGCCGCCAGGTTTGAACCGGAACCGTATCCTTCAGTCAGGACTGTATGGCCGTGATCGGGCGCCAGCAGCCAGTAGCGGTGCAACCTCATGAGCGATGCGAAATACCCGAACTGCACTGAGCCGGTCGAATCCAGTTGGTCCCTCCAGTTCGCCTCCGGACAGAATCCGGCGTTGTAGCCCATGCTCCACAACGGGCAATTGCCGAACACGGACCCGAGCGTGCCCCCCCAGAGTACAGCCCCGTAGGCCTGCTGCCTGAGGGATGCCGGCGTGGAATCGTTCGAGCGTTCGTATGCCGATTCCATCATGAACAGCGGGAGCGCTTTGGGCCGCGTGTACTCCTCCTTCGCCATGCTGAGCAGAGGATCTATCCCGTAGTGATACACAGTGTTGAGGTCCAGCCACGCCTCGCCGCTCCAGATATCCTGCGCGGACGTCCCGGGCCCCGTGTGGGCCGTCATCAGATGGCCAGTGTCCGACTCCCTTATGCCGGCCACCACCTGCCGCAGTTTCTCGGCTACACCATGGGCGAACGGGTCGGTGTCTCCCCCGATCAGCCAAATGATATTTGGGACGTTCCGGTAGCGATTCCCGAGGTAACGGCCCCAAGCTCGCATCTCGCTGAGAGAAGCGTTCTTGACCTGCGCGCACCAACCCTGGTCGCCGCAGTCATATCCAAGGTAGACGGGAGCGAGCAGCACCGTGATCCCTTTCTCTCCCGCGAGGTTGATTACGGCATCGGCATGAGCGAAGTAAGCCTCGTTCGGCGCGGAGAAGCCGCCGACCGCCCCGAACGGCGCCTGGCCATAGAAATTCCGTGGCGCGCGCGATGAGAACTTGGCTTCAATAAGATTTACGACTATTAAGTTAATCCCTTTCAACGCCCTGTTGGAAAGGTAAATGCCGGCTTCTTCCAGGCTAACCTGGGTGATGAGGCTCCAGGGCGAATCGCCAGCGATGAGCACCGGTTCCCCCTGGGGGTTGACCAGGTACTTGCCGTCCGCCGAGAGGCGCATTGACGGGACTACCTGCGCGGCTGCCGCCGCTTTCACCGTAAGGGGCGCTGCCACCTGCGGCTGAGAAAGCATCAGTACGCAAAACGCCTCTATCACAATCAAATACAGCCAGTTCAGCACGCGCGCCTCCTTTGCGGGGTTGCCCCTCGCTGGCACAGGCCTGCAATTGCCACCAGTAGGGATGCCACGGGTGTGCAGCGGTTGCGCTGCTGCCGCAGCCTTCCGCGATTACGTCGCACGCCGGGACGACGTGAGAAATAGGACCAAGCACTAAATCGGACAAACAGATCGAAAAGCCATAAGTACTGAATCTACTATGACAAGAAGTTGCCCAACTGTGCGATTTTGTGGAGCCAGAACCACCGTCTTTGGGTACAATGGAGAGTAAGATTCAGAGGAGGACGCTTGTGAGAAGTTCCGGAGAGGGCTCAGATGTCGATGATGATCACAATGTGCGCATAACCGGCGGGGACACAAGCAGCAGAGATATAGGGGAAGCCGCAGTTGCTGCGGCGCCATTTGAGGACGCTGAGCGGTACGGGTTGCTGAGCGCGCCAGCCGGCCCCGCCGTCACACCGGTCAACGGCCACAGTGAGCGGCGGTCCGTCTCCCGGACGGATGCGCGGCGCGGGCGGCTAGTGGAGCCCAACCCGGCAATGCAGGCGATCAGGGCCTCGCTCCCGCGCATCGCCCGATCCAAGGCGCCGGTGCTGGTCCGTGGTGAGAGCGGCGTAGGGAAGGAAGTGATCGCACGCGAAATCCATGCGCTATCGCCGCGTGCCAGCCGGCCGTTCCTGAAGCTGAACTGCGCGGCGCTGCCCGCGGAGTTGCTCGAGAGCGAGTTGTTCGGTTACGAGAGGGGAGCGTTCACCGGGGCGTACAAGAGCAAACCGGGGCTTTTTGAGCAGGCAGAAGGCGGGACGGTGCTGCTGGACGAAATGGGTGAAATGGACTTCAGACTTCAGGCGAAGCTCCTTCACGTTCTACAGGACTCCGTGTTCCAGCGG
>JBBITL010000029.1:16472-45922 GCA_037440765.1 Solibacteraceae bacterium | reverse complement strand
ACTGCGACCTGGAGCGGGCTGTCCAGGAGAACCGCTTTCGCCAGGATCTGTACTACCGCCTTAACGTCATTCAACTCACAATCCCGCCATTGAGGGAAAGAAAGGACGAGATACCCGCCCTGGTCGGACATTTCCTGGCCAAGCATGCATCCGAGGGCTCGGAAATTCCTCAAGTCAGCCCCCATCTCATGCAGCGTTTCCTCGCTTACGACTGGCCCGGGAACATCCGCGAACTGGAGAATGCCGTACACAGGCTGTCCGTCCTCCAGGACCAGGAGGCGTTGCTGCGCGAGTTTAGCGCCCCGAGCATCAACGCAAGGCCGTGCGGGAACCGCTGGGGGAGCGCGGAACCTGCCGCCGTCTCCTTCACAGACTGCGACCCTGGCGCTTGTTCTGTCTTCAAGCAGGCGGAGCAGGCCAAGCTGGCGCAGGAGGAGCAGGCAATCCGCACGGCCCTGCAGACAACCTACTGGAACCGCAAGAAGGCCGCCGGGTTGCTCGGAGTGGACTACAAGGCCCTGCTCTACAAGATGAAGAAGCTGGGCATTTTCGAGCCTGGCAGCGACCATGCTCCCGTTTGAGCGTGCCGTCTACGGGCACTGGCGGCCGGCTACAGCTTCCTCCATGAAACAGTAGCTGATCATGTGGCAGAGGATCATGTGAGCGTCCTCGATGCGGCCCGTGTGCCGCTCATGGACTTCCAGGCTGAGCCGGAACACCGCCCGCGGCCTCGTCTGTTTGCGCCCCGGCATCATGCCCCAAAGGACAGGTACGTGAACCCGGCGGCCTCCATCTGAGACCGCGAGAGAAAATTGCGCCCATCCAGCAAAACCGGCTTGCGCATGGTTCCTGCAAGTTCACTCCAGGGCAGGTCGCGGTACTCCTGCCAGTCGGTTACCAGGACCACCGCGTCAGAGTCGCGGACAACCTCCTCCGGGTTCTCGCAGAGAGCCAGAGGCACACCGGCATACTCGGCGCGGAAGCGCCGCATGGCCGCCGGGTCGTGGGCTTTAACCTTGCAGTCCCGGTCCAGCAGGTTCTGAACGATGGATAGCGCGGGCGCCTCGCGCAGATCGTCCGTGTTCGGTTTGAACGCGAGGCCGAGCAGCCCTATCGTGCGGCCCTTGAGGATCTTGAGCTCTCCCAGCAGTTTTTCGATAACCCGCTCGCGCTGGTGACAGTTGACTTCACGCGCCGCGGCGACGATCTGCATCGGCACTCCGTACTCCCCGGCGGTCGAGATCAGCGCCGCCGTGTCTTTGCCGAAGCACGACCCGCCCCATCCGATGCCGGGCTGGAGGAAACGCGTCCCGATCCGGGCGTCCAATCCGATGCCCTTGGCCACTTGCGAGATGTCCGCGCCGGCCTTCTCCGCCAGGTGTCCGATCTCGTTGATGTAGCTGATCTTGAGGGCCAGGAAAGCGTTCGCCGCGTACTTGATGAGCTCGGCGGAAGCCAGGTCTGTCGTAATGACGGGGACCGCGCCCAGGTGCTCCGGACGGGGCACGTTCGGCGGCGGAACGAACGTCTGCTCCAGCACCGGCCGGTAGAGGGCATAGAGCATTCCAATTGCCCTCGAGTCGTCTGAGCCGAGCACGACGCGATCAGGGTAGAGGGTGTCGAAGATCGCCGCGCCCTCCCGAAGGAACTCCGGGTTCGAGGCAACGGCAAAGTGGTCTTGCGACCGGCTGCCGTTTCCCCGGTAGGATTCTCTTACCAGGGCGCCCACCCAGTTGCCGCTGCCAATCGGCACGGTGGACTTGTTGACGACCACGGTGAAGTGCGAATCCAGGTGCCGCCCGACGGTTTCGGCCGCTTCCCGAAGGTAACTCAGGTCCGGCCCGCCTTTCGGATGCGGCGGCGTGCCAACGGCGATGAAAACAACGTCCGCCTCTGAGATGGCTTCCGGGCTCTCGACGGCGAACCGCATGCGAGGCAGCATATCCTGCAACATCTGCTCTAGGTACGGCTCGTAGATCGGGCACTTGCCCGCCTTCAGCATGTTGACTTTCGACTGGTCAGCGTCGATGCACGTTACTTCGTGCCCCAGCCACGCCAGGCATGTGCCGGTGGTCAGACCGACGTATCCGGTTCCGACGATACATACTTTCATATTGGGTGTCCACTCCTGAAGCTCATGTTTAGAGTAAGCGTGGGGCGATAACAAAGACCTACAGCGAGCGTACGGCGGGAGCGACCTTCACGGCCACATCGGAAATAAGGTTCTGCACCGGCACGGTGAGTACGCCGTCGCTGCCGGCCACGGTCCCGGTCCTGGAGGGCGCCTGACCGTCCTTCCGGTGGGTATCCCACCACTCCAGGCGGTAAAGGCGGTCCGGCTGGAAGCCGCCAATGCGGATGCAGGCGGAAACGGGAGCGATCCTCACACCACCCGTTACGTTCTTCCAGGTGTGCGCCTTGTTCTGGATCCAGAGGTGCGCCCGTCCGTTCAAAACATCCTTCTGCCCGACCACGCGCAGGCCGTCCGCAGAGACCTCGGCGTCCAGTCCCTGATAATGCCCGTTGTTGAGCGGCACGTCTTCGAGGAACTCCTGAAGGCGCCGGGAAAGTGCCCGGTGGTCGTACCGCCCAGGATCATAAACGTGAGGAATGCCGTACCAGTAGATCTCGTAAAGCGCCCCGCTGTCGAGGGAAGCCCACAGGAAGTTGCGGTACCAGGTGCCGTCCGCGTCCGACTGCAAGCCGAGACCCGCGTAGTCGTCGGTGCTCCCGCCGCGGGGCACCAAGGCGGCCTCGCCCCGCACCACCGGGAACTTCAGCCCCCAGGACGCAAACTCCTTGCTGTGCCAGAGGTGGTAGTAAGCCGCGTCCGATTCCATCGCGGCTTTGTCCGCCGCCGGAGCGTGGCTGGTCGCGACATAGGCGTGAACGTCGGCATAGTCCAGGTTCGGGTATTTCCGGTTTCCCCAGAAACCCTGGCCAGTCGCTGTCGAGTAGCCCGGGAAACCTGCCCAGAACGAGGTTGTCACCATGTGGCGGTTGGGGTGCTCGAAAGCACACCCGGCGCCGTCGCCAGCTCCCGCGCTCACCCCGAACACCTCGCAGCGCATGAATTTGCCCAACTCGTCCGCCATCTGCCAGTGCCTCTCCAGGTAGGTATCGCCTTCATTGACCAGTTCCCAGGAGTGGATGTTGGCCGAATAGCCCCACCTTGCCACGACGTACCGCCACCAGGCGCGCTGTAGCCAGCGCGTCTTGTTCAGACCGCGGCCCAGGCCGTAGAAACCGGTGGCGTTGTCCGGCTCCCCTGCGATCACAAATGTTCCGTCATCATCCAGCTTGTAATAGATAAGGTCGTTCTTTTCCATCAAGACAACCTTGAGATAGATCCCGTACTTCTCCGCCAGTTCCAGATAGTCGTCCATGGCCCGGAGCGCGCGGTCCGGGAAGTACGACTCGTACTGCATCGAGTGCTCCTCCAGGATTTCCGGGCCGAGGCCGCCGTCAGGAAGCAGTTCCCGCACCGAGGCGGAGGCGACATAGGCCCGGCCTTCGACCACGTTCTCCAGGCTGAGGCTGAGCCGCGGGAGGAAGTTCCTTTCCCCTGAGTTCCACACCCCCTGCACCGTCTGCCAGTCCGAGGTGTTGCCGCCGTAGCCGGTGACCGGTGCGCCTTCGCCAGAGCAGCCGGCCTGCGGAGGGTCGGAGATTCTGGCGACCAGGCCGTAACGCCCGCCAGGCAGGGTCCGCGGGCCTTTGATGCCCTCACCCCAGTACCTGACCGAAACCAGGTAGGAGGCGTTCGGGTTCACGGCGAGGGCGACGCCTCCCGAGTCCGCGTAGCAGGCGCCAAACCAGTCCGGCGGGTACTTGAGGTGCAGCGTCATCAGGTCCTGCGAGCGGCCCGGGTCACGAAAAGGGAGTAACCCGGCCCTGGGCAGGTAGCCGTCGTGTATGTTCCGGCTGTCACGCCATCTGAGCCATGCCGCGCCGTACAGGCTGCTGATCCAGACCCGCAGGAAGCTGATCCTGTTGGACTGGAGAGCCGCAAACTCGCGTGCCACCAGGCTTGGCGGATCGCTGATTTGAACGGAGGACTGAAGCCCGGGAGAGAGGAACACGCCTCCGTCGTCGAACTCGAAGTACCTGGGGTCCTTGCGGCTCACCCGAACGAAGCCTCGCCCGGAGGACGGCTGGACGTTGAACGCCCTCGGCGGCGTCTGGCCCGAGCCGCAGGCATCGGTGGCAGTCAGCCGGTACTGCCACCTGCCCGCAACGTTCGGCGCAAACCGCACCTTCCAGACGGAGTTGCCCGTGGGGTGCAGCCATGGCAGCATGCCGCCTTGCAGGTTTGCGCGAGCGCCGCCGACGGAGTACTCCTGGTACACGAACGCGGGTTGCCGGTAAGTGGTCCTCCAGTCGTCCGGACTGAACTCGGCGTCCACGCTGATTCCCTGGTATCGTTCCTGGCGGAGGTCCACGCCGGCCGGCGGGGCGGGGCTATAAGGAAGTTGGGGGTTGCCCGCCACGCTGCCTTGGACGTTGAACGTGATCTCGAACTTCGCGAAGGCGGCCACTTGAGAAGGCGCCTGAATTCCGGCGAAGGCGAGCGTGGCTGTCTTCGCTTCCCCGCCCGGCGCCGCCGGCGTTGGAGAACACATCCCGCCGCTCACGCGGCAGCAGACCCCTGCGAGGGTCACCAACCCGGCCAGCGTGAGGGTGCGGCGTCTCATCGCGATTGCGGCACGCCGGGCGGCGTGACCGTGCCTGCCGTCGAACCCACCATCACGCTGAGCGTCCGTGGCGATAGCTCGTCACCGACTATGGCGTCAAGAAAGCTCGTCCCGGCCGCGATCCGCACGCCGAAATTCTCCGCCACCGTCTGTCCAACGTCCGCCAGCGAGGCCCGCGTGCCAAGATTCAACCCTCTGCGCGCGCCGGGCCCGGCCACCAGCAGCGGCACGTATTCCCGGCTGTGATCCGTGGACGGGGTGGTCGGGTCGCAGCCGTGGTCGGCATTCAGGATCAAAAGGTCGCCGTGATTCAACCGCCCCAGCAACTCCGGCAACCATCCGTCAACCGCCTCGAGAGCCCGGGCGTATCCCGGCGCGTCGTTCCGGTGGCCGTAGATCATGTCAAAGTCAACCAGGTTGGCGAACACCAGGCCCTCAGCCGTGACGTCGAGCGCCTCGAGCGTCCTGGCCATTCCATCGGCGTTGTCCTTGGTCTTCTGGCTCAACCGTATGCCGCGGCCGAGGAAGATCTCCGAGATCTTGCCAACAGCGTGCACCGCTATGCCGGCCTCCGCCAGCCTGTCCAGGAGCATCCCGGAGGGAGGCGGAACCGCATAGTCCCTCCGCTGAGCGGTGCGCGTGAACCGGCCGGGCTGGCCGGTGAACGGACGCGCGATTACGCGGCCGACCTCATGCGGCCCCCGCAGAATGTCCCGCGCCGTTTCGCAGATCTGATACAGCTCCGCCAGTGGAACTGCGTCCTGGTGCGCCGCCACCTGGAACACGCTGTCGGCCGAGGTATAGACGATGGGGTGGCCGGTGCTGAGGTGCTCCTCGCCGAGCCGCTGGATAATCTCCGTCCCGGAGGCAGGAACATTGCCAAGGAAGCTGCGGCCGGTGCGAAGGACGAATTCCTCCATGACCTCGCCGGGGAAGCCGTCCGGGTAGGTCGGAAAGGGCCTCTCCAGGAGAACGCCGGCCATCTCCCAATGGCCGGTCGTGGTGTCCTTGCCCGGCGAAGCCAGGGCGCATCGCCCGAAGTTCCCCCGAGGGGCGGCCGCCGGCGCCAGGCCGGCGAGCGGCTTGATATTGGCCAGTCCCAGACTGCGGAGCGTGGGAAGCCGCAGCCCGTGCAGCGCCGCCAGGTTCCCCAATGTGTCGCTGCCCTGGTCGCCGTACCGGGCGGCGTCCGGCATTTCGCCTATGCCGACACTGTCCAGCACAATCCACACGACTCGCCGAAAAATCATGAGGCTACACCAGCCTTCCGCAGAGCCGTACCACCTCGAAGTTGGAGCGCAGCTCCTGCCGCGCCCTCGATTGGAACTTCGGCACGGCAAGCCCGGCCGCCCACACCACGACCTTCGCCAGGCTCAAGACGCCAAGCATGACCCGCAGCGCCGCTGTCCGCCACTGTCCGTAGTTCTTGCGGTAGAAAAGCATCTTGCCCCGGTAGACCATGCGGCGGCGCCGCCAGCGGTTCATGCTCTTTCCGCCGAAGTGGATCGTGTAAGTTTGCGGCAGGTAGTACACCTGCCAACCCCGCTTCTTAAACCGATATTGCAGGTCCACCTCGTCCCCGTAGATAAAGAACTCCTCATCCAGCAGTCCGGCGTCTGCCAGGGCCTCCCGGCTCAGCAGCAGACAGGCGGACCCCAGCCAGTCGACCGGCTTCGGCTCGGTGTCGTGCTCACCCGCCGAGCAGCCGCCCCAGCCCAGCCTGCTAAGTCCGGAGGCGATACAAAACTCGTCGATGAGGGTGGGAAACCTCTCGTAGCCAGCCTGGAACGACCCGTCGCCGTTCAGCAGCCGCCCGCCCACAGCGGCGACACCGGGGTGAAGATCCATGAACTCGACCATGGCGTCCAACGAGGCGGCGTTGACAATGGTGTCGTCGTTCAGCAGCAGCAGATGACGTCCCCTGGCGACGGCCAGTCCCTGGTTGCTTGCCCGGCTCAGGCCCACGTTGGTCTCATTTTGCAGAAGGCGCACTTCCGGGAAGTTCTCCGCGAGCATGGCCTGGCTCCCGTCGGTGGAGCCGTTGTCGGTGGCGATCACCTCGAATCGCGACCGCAGCCCCGCCGCCCACAGCGATTCCAGGCATTGCCGGAGGTAGCCTTTGTTGTTCATGCCCACGATGATTACCGACATGTCCGGACACTCGCCCGCCTGGGCCTGCGCCGTCCCTGCAAGTGCAACCGACTCTGTTGTCACCGTTCCCTCCCTATGCCTCGCGGCCGGTCCGCTCCAGTTCCATGATCTCTTCGTAGGTGCCCAGGTCCTTGTAGCTGCCAGTGTCGATCCGCACGCCTCGCATCCTGAGCCCGCTGTTGAGCCCCTCGTTGAGAATCGTGGCGAAATCTCCGATACCTTGCTCTTCGACGCAGTGGTGGAGATAACCGGTGAACCTCGGGCGCCACATGATGCAGCCCCACATATGCGTGAGCGTGGTCACCCTGGGCTTGTCGACCACCCTGACCACACGATTGCGCTCGTCCAGGGCAACCATTCCGAATTTCTCCGGCTTCGCCGTGGGGAATAGGGCAAGGACCGCGTCATCACCCTCCTCCGCTGCCTCCTGAAGCAGGCCGAACACATTGGCGGGCTCCATTATTGTGTCAGGCATGCCGAAGAACACGGTCTTGTTCTCCGCCAGGTGGAAGCCGCAATCCAGTGCGTCGGCCAACCCCGACGAGCCTGAGCCATTGGCGCCGGTAATCTGCTCCTGCACAACGTATGACAGGCGGAGGCCGAACCGATGGCCGTCTCCGAAGTGCGCCAGCAGTTGATGCTTGGTCTCGTTGATAACGACGATCACGTCGGTGACGCCGGCACAGCGCAGGCTGTCAAGCACAAACTGAGCCACCGGTTTGTACCGGTTCTCCCTGATGACCGGGTATAGCTCCTTCGGGTAGGGGAGGCTGAGCCGCAGACCTCGGCCCGCCGCGGGCACCAGCCCAATTGCACCGTTTCTCATGAGTGGATTCCTTTCGCTGTTTCTGGCGCGAACGCCTGCGGGTCATTACCGCGGCCGCGCTCAACATAGGCTCCGGCCGTGAGCCCGTGCTTCGACGCCCAACCGGCCTGAGCGCGCTCGTAGGCCTCGGGCGATCCTATGTCGATCAGCAGCCCGTCCCAAAGCCACCCGCGAAGCCGCCCGAGGCACGCGGGCACAAGGTCCTTCGCAATGTCGGAGGGCGCGGACGCCGGCAGAAGGGACCGAATCGCGGGGCTGAACACGTATACGCCCGCGTTCGCATAGTCCGTCCTCGGAGCGCGAGGCTTCTCCTCGAACCCGACAAGGACGCCGCGGCCGTCCAGTTCGGCGATGCCGCACTCCCGCGGGCGGTCCGAGCGGAACAGGGCCATCGTTCCAAGGCACGGCTGCCTCCGGTGAGACAGCAGCAGACGGCTGAGGTCGATGTCCGTCAGGTTATCCGCGTAACAGACCAGGAAATCGTCCTCGGCTGCCACAAAATCCCAGTTCCTGGCGATGGTGCCCGCGCTCCCAAGCAACACCCCTTCGTGGACGATGCGCACCTGCGGAGGACCGCACCATCTCTCCAGGAAGCGGCCCACCTGGGCGGCGAGGTAGTGAGTGTTGATGAGCACTTCATGAACACCGTGGCGGCCCAGCAGTTCGAGCCAGATCGCCATCAGCGGCTTGCCGCAAACGGGCACCAGGCACTTCGGCACAATGTCTGTGATAGGGCGCAGCCGGGTGCCCAGGCCTGCCGCCAGGAGGAACGCCTTCATAAGGTGTCTTGGTTCCGTGCTGAGCCCGGCCTAAGGCAAACCGCTCAAGGGATGATGGCCAGCCGTGCGGCGGTCGACGGAATGGCGTTCAGCAAGCCGTAGGCCAGCGTCTTGGCCGAACTTCCGGGCATGAAGATGATATCGTTCGGCCGCACCTCCATGTCGGGTTTTCTGCCTTTGAGAATGGCGTTGAAATCCACCGGGATCTGCTCACGCTCGCCCGCGGCGTTAACCCGGACGAGGATGCCCTTGCTGAGTTTCGCGGTCCGTGCCGGCCCGCCGGCTCTTGCCAGCGCCTCAGTCACCAGGATCGGTCCTGACGCCGGAATCTCGAATCCGCCTGTCTGGTTCACGTCCCCTACGATGAAGTAGCGGTATCTGGGGCTCACGGGCACATACAGGATGTCGCCGCCACGGAGACGCAGGTTGAGTTCGGGGCGCGTTCCTGAGGTGAGGGCCGCGAAGTCAATCTCAACCACCTCGTCCGTGGTCGTCGCCGCGCGGGGAGCGCCGGGAGAGGAAGGGTCCGGTTCCTCAAGCTTCCTCCTGTAGAGGTACCCAACCGGTGACGCCACGTCGTTGAAGCCAGCCGCCAGCGTCAGCAGATCCAGGATGCGCATCTCGTCGTTGATCACGAACTGCCCCGGCATCATCACCTCCCCCAGTATGTACACCGGCTGAGCGCGCCTCTGCGCGACGCGCACGCGTACAATCGGGTCCTTCACCAGGCCCGCGCCCCTCAGCCTTCGCGCAATCTCCGCTTCGAGGCGGCCGGAGTCCAGGTTCACAACCGGCAGAATCCCCAGCCCGGGAAAGTGGATCTTCCCTGAGTTGCTCACCCGCGTGCTCTTGTCGAGTTCGGGCACACCGAACACACTGATATTGACCACATCACCGGGACCCAGCAGGTACTCCGCGGCGGCCGTCCCGGCGCCTCCGGCCGATGCCGGCTTGACAGTGTCCGCCGCGGCTGGCTGTTGCAGAAGCAGCAGCATTAGCAACGCGATGTATGGCATGGCGCCTCCAAAGCTTAGCCTGTTCCTCATTGGCGACTCCCGGACGGTCAACGCATTGCCGGCAGCGGCGGCACCGCCTGCTGAACGGTCTGCGGCACCACGCCAAGCAGGCCGTAGGCCAGAGTACGGTACTTGCTGCCGGGGATGAAGACGATGTCGTTGGGCAGGACCTTGAAGTCCGGCTGCGCTCCCCTGAGGATGGCGCTGAAGTCCACCTTGCGCTGGACCCGGTTGCCGTCGGCGTCATGCCGCACCAGCACCCCGTTCTTGGTCTTGGCCGTCTGAGACGGCCCGCCCGAAGCGGCGATGGCCTGGGTCACCATGAGGGCCTCCTCCGGCCGCATTTCGTGCGCGCCCGGCCGTCTCACATCCCCGATGACGTACATCACCTCGGGATTGACCCTGGGGACGATGAACACGTCGCCCTTCCTGAGCAGAATGTTCTCGCTCAGCAATCCCCCTCTTTTCAGCGGCGCAAGGTCCACCCTGATGACCTCGGTTCCCGGAGCCGCACGCTCCGGGTTTTCCACGAGGGCCGGAACCAGCCGGTTGCCGCTCCGCAGCGTATTGAACAGCGGCTTCGTCCGCTGGTCACCGGGAGACACGCTGGCGGCAGAGGCGCCGTCTTCCTCATATGCCAACCGCCGGTGCAGGTATCCGTGCCTGCCGGCGGTGATGTCCAACCCGCCGGCAATCAGGATCGCGTCCATGAGCGTCAACTGCTGGCTCATGATGTACTCGCCGGCCTTGTCGACCTCGCCCAGGATGAAGATGGGTTTCGCCACGTACTCGACGACGTCGACGAGCACCTCCGGATTCCTTACCAGGTCCTTCTTCCTCAGCACCTCCGCGAGTTCCGCCTCCAGTTCCGCGGCGGTGAGGTCCGCTGCCCGGAACTGGCCCACCAGAGGCATGTTGATCACCCCGGAATTGGAGACCTCAAGATTCAGGCTCATTTCAGGCAGATTCACGACTTCGATGGCCAGTTGGTCTCCCGGTCCGATCCTGTAGTCGCCCGAAACGCCCGGCAGGCGGCTGAACGTCAGTTCACGGGGATTTCGCTTGAGGTTGTCAAAACTGCTGAAGGCTCTGGGATAGGCGTAAAAGTCCGAGCCTGTCTGCGCGACTGCGGCAGTGCATAGCATGAGAGACGACAGGGCGCATAACGCTAGCGGCAGTCTCATCGCCTGGTTCCTCCTTTCATGGGCATCGCCGGTTCCATTCACGTCGCGTGCGAAGCGCGCAGCCACGGTTCCGCCTGGGTCTGGGGCAGGATCATCCTCCGTCCCGGGAGCGCCTGCCTGCTTGTGACCCTTGAGTAGTCGAAGATGACTTTGGTGCCTGCGCGCTCGAAAGTGAAGGGCAGTTCGGGGAGTCCGGCAAGTGCGGCGCGCACTCTTTGCCTGCTGCCGGGCGGACAGTACAGAAGCATGAAGCCGCCTCCGCCCGCCCCGGCGATCTTCCCGCCCAGGGCGCCAGCCCGGCGGGCCGCCTCATAGATCTCGTCGATTCCATTGTTGGAGATCTTGCTGGCCAGTTGCTTTTTCAGCAGCCAGCTCTCATGGAGCAGCATCCCGAAGTCGTCGGTGGCGCCTGCCCGCAGACAGTCCTTGGCCTTGAGCGCGAGCTTCTTGATCTCCCTCAGGACACCAAGCCTGCTGCCGATGTTGCACTTCTGTTCGCCCAGAATCGTGTCGGCCCGGCGGGTCACATTCGTGAAGAAGAGCATGAGGCGCTCGTTCAGTTCGTGCCAACTGCCTCCAGGCAGCTCCAGCGGCTCGACAGCCACTCTCCCATCGCTGCCGAAACTGATGAATCTCTGTCCTCCATACGCGCCGATGTACTGGTCCTGGATTCCGATCGGTTTGGCCAGCGCCTGGAGCTCGATTTCAGAAGCCTCCTGCGCCAGGGTGTCAGGATCCCTTGGCTCGCCCAGGTATTGGTACATGGCGTTGAGAAGACCGACAGTTACAGTGCTGGATGAGCCCAGCCCGGCGCCGGAGTCGGGGATGTCGCCCATCGTGGCGATCTCCACCTTGCTGCGAATCCCGGTCTTCCGGAGGCACTCTCGGACCAGTTCGTGCTGAATCTCCTCGATGTCGTCCACCAGCTCGGTCCTGGTGTAGCTGACCCGGATCTTCTCGTCGAAACGCTCCTTGACGATGACGAAGATGTAGCGGTCGATGGCGGACGTCAGCACGGCCCCTCCCTCCTTAAGGAAAAATTCCGGGAAGTCCGTGCCACCCCCGAAGAAGCTGATGCGTAACGGGGTCTGGGTGATGATCATGCGCTTCTCCCTCCGGGATGATCCTTTGGCGGGCGCCCCTCAGCGGCCCGCCAGAGTGTCATCAAGGACCTTTCTGATCTTCACTACCTGGCGTCTGGAATCGAATTTCTCGTGCGCTATCTGCCGCATCCGCTGACGGCAGGCGTGTTTGCCGGCCTCGGAAAGGCCCGCATACGCGAGGGCCTTGTCCAGCAACTCGTCGTCGGTCGCGCAAAGAAACTCGGCGGGCAGCACTTCCTCGGCGCCAGCCCAGGCGTGCGACAGACAGCAGCAGCCCGAGGCCAAAGCCTCCAGCAGGGCCACCTGCTGCCCTTCCCAGTAGCTGTTGGAAATGAACAGGTCGATGCGGCTGAGCCAGTCAGCCGTCTCCGTCACCTGCTCATGGAAGATGACGGCCTCATCCAGCCCCAGTGTCCGCGCCAGACGGCGGCAGGCCAAATAGTATTCGTCGTGATCAGGAGCATGAATCCGCCCGCCTCCCAGATGCAGGCGCGCCCCAGGGTGCCTGTTGCGGAACTTGGCGAACATGAGGATCGTCTCGTAAACCCGCTTGCGCGGATAGAACGAACAGAGCATGCCGAGGTTGACGCCCTCCCCGTTCCGGGCCGACGGGCGGTAGAGGTCCAGACGCACGGCATTGTGCACGACAACGGCCTTGCGGGCTTGTGTTGGATACTGCTCCATAAAGTTGCGCCGCATGGCTTCGCTTACGAGGATGACGCGGTCGACCGCGTCCCACGCTATGCGCGGTCCCCAGGCATACAGCTCGTAGGCGTGCAGCCTCGTTACGATCGGGCAGTGCTTGGGCAGCCTTGTCGCCGTCTCCAGCAGGTCGCTCGCCCACTCGAAGAACGCGACGTCAGAGCGTTTCAGCAGCGAGCGGATCCCGTGCAAGTGCGACCAGCGGTTCAGGCGGCCGTTCAGCACGGGAGCGCTGAAGCGTCTGGCCTTGTAGACTTCCGTGCAGTAATGAGCGCGGAGGTCTTCGCAGATGTCCCGGAAGAAGGACCAGTTGCCCTGCTCTCCCACGAACACCCCAAGCCGTTTCATCGCTGTCGCGCGGCCGCCAGCCCGCCGCGCACCTGCTGCTGATGGCCGGTGGCAGCGCGTGACGGATCACTGATGAACACTTCGAACCAGACGGCCAGATTCACCAGCCGCCAGAGCCCCGGTGCGGCCGCCAGTCCGGCATCGCCCAGCTGGCACATTTGCCTCAGGGCGCCGGGCCTGACATATGTTTCAAGGCAGCGTCCTGCCTTGCCGCCCAGCGTCTCCCGGATGAAGCGGGCTCCGGAAGCGAGCCAGTCGCGCTCCGGAACGGGAAACCCGAGTTTGGACTTCCGCCAGGCGATCTCCCGCGGCAACAGACCGCTGAGCGACTTCCGCAGGATCCACTTATTCCACCCGCCCCGGATGCGGTAGCTCATCGGCAGCGCGAAGACCTGCTGCACCAGCCGGTAGTCCAGAAACGGCAGCCGCGTTTCGAGCGAGAAGGCCATCGAGTTCCTGTCCTCGTAGCGCAGCAGTCTGGGCAGGTTCGCCGACACGATGTCCTCGTGCATGATTCCGGCCAGACCGTTGCCGTTGAGCGCCCGGCGAGGCATCCATCGCCGGTTCGAAAACCGGTCCAGCAACTCAGGTGCGGCCTGCCATTCCTGCAAACCACTGCCTCCCTGGCCGGGTCCGATACGATAGGGCTTCAGCGCCCGGATTGCCTGCTGCAATCTCCACGGCAGTTGCCCGGCCGCGCGCTGGTAAAGCACTTCCTGCGCGGGTTGCCCGCCGACGCGGAGCACGTCCCAGGTCCCACGCCAGAAAGCGAGGGCGCCCTTCCCCTGGCGGAGCTGGTTCAAGTAGTGCGGCCAGTAGGAGTAGTACCCGCCCAGAACCTCGTCTCCGCCCTGGCCGTCCAGCAGTACCGTCACTCCGCGCTCGCGCGCCAGCCGCATGACGTTCCACTGCGGATACTGGCTGGTAGAGTCGACGGGTTCGTCCATGTGCCAGACGAAACTTCGGAGCTCCTCCCACAACCGCTCACCGCTGGGGAGAACCAGGTTCTCCTCGGCGTTCGTCCGCTCCACGATCGAGTGGCTGAACCGGAACTCGTCGATCTCCGGTTGCGAATTGCGAGCCGTGAAGGTCGCCAGGCGGCTGCCGACAGAGCGATGCGCCGCGGCGCCCTCCGTCCGCAACAGCCGGTCCGCGAGACATACCACCGAGGAGGAGTCCAGTCCTCCGCTGAGGCACGAGCCCACGGGCACGTCACTCCGCAGCCGCAGCCTGACGGCATCCTCGAGCAACGAGCTGAACCTGGAGCAGACCGGCGCATCGTCCCCGGCAGAATCGAGGTCCGGATTGAGTTCCAGCTTCCACCACCGGTTGACCGTGAGATGCTCGCGCGGGATGTCCAACAGGATGAAGTGCGACGCCGGAAGCGACTGCACCCCCTCGAAGAACGTCTCCGGGCCGTGGTCGGACTGGCACAGCACCAGGTAGTCGTAGATGGCGGAATCATTCGGCCTGCGCGGCACGCAAGGGTGCGCCAGGAGCGATTTCAGCTCCGAGGCGAAAATGAAAACGCCCTCTCGCCAGTAGTAGTAGAACGGCTTCACCCCGAACCGGTCCCGCGCGCAGAACAGCCGGCGGCGGGCGGCGTCCCACAGCGCGAACGCGAACATCCCGTTGAACCGGGTCAGGCAGTCGCAGCCCCATTGCTGGTAGGCGGCCAGGATCACCTCGGTATCAGATTCGCTCCTGAAACAGTGGCCGTGCGCCCTGAGTTCCTCTCGTATTTCGCGGTAGTTGTAGATTTCGCCGTTGAAGACTATCCACAGCGACTTCCCGGCCCTGGACATCGGCATATGCCCGGACGGCGACAAGTCCAGGATCGCCAGCCGCCGGCTCGCCAGCGCCAGGTCGAAGGAGTCCTCGCGCACGCGGTCCACTGATTCCAGCGCGAGGCTCGGGTCGGTATCCGAATCCCCGGCTTCCCGATATTGCCCGCTGGCCGAGTTTGCAAACACGTATCCCGAGTCGTCCGGGCCGCGATGGCTCTGGATGCGGCTCATTGCGCCGACAGGCGCCAGCCGCCGGAGCGGGTCATAAATTCCGCAGATTCCGCACATGACTCAGGCTCGGGTTGTCAGCCGGAATTCAGCACCTGCCCTGAGGGCGGCCGGCAAGCGGCTGACTTTGCCCCGACAGCCGGCTCCGCAGGGCATGCACCGTGAGCAGCGGCAGCGCGAGCAACACGTTCTTCAGGGAAATCGAACCCGGTTCAACGTTCAGCAGCGACCGGCACTGGCGTTCAAGTTCCAGGATGCGAATCTCAGCCTTCCGGCTCCGCTCATTGACCTCGTTCCACAACTCGGGATGGACCAGGTTTCTCGGCGCCGCCCCCAGAGTCCGGTACGCGGCCTCGATGGCAGGCACGTTGGGCAGATGATCCCTGCTGACGAACAAGAACAGGTTCTGGGAGTAGTACGCCGCAACTTCACGGTTCTCCCAAAGCACAGGGCGCAGGCAATCCACTGCGACGAAACCTCGCTCTTCGAACCGCCGGATCCAGTAGCCCTGCCACTGCTCGTTGGTGTGATGCACTCCGCCCTGGTGGGGGATTCCCGCCGAGAACACTACCACTGGCGCCAGCGCCGTGAGGGCATCCAGCAGCCTGTCGCCGGCCTCAGCATCCAGGTGCTCGGCAACCTCCACGGAAACCGCCAGGTCGAAGCTTCCCTCCAGCCTGAACGGGCCTCCGAGATCGATTGCGAGGAAGTCGCGCTCGGGGAACAGGAGGCGCCCCTTGTCCACCCACGCGCCGTCGGCGCCGCACGCCCTCCGGATGCCGTTCTCCCGGAACGCCGCAATCCATGCTCCTGTGCCGCACCCCACATCTATGACCGACAGTGGACTGAGCAGCTTCACAATCAAAGGCACGACGTGCCGCGCTGATCGCAGCGCCGCCGCTTCCATGTAGTCGTAGAACCGGCCGCCGTACACCTCTCCGGAAACCGGTGCGTCAACCGCGCTCCGGGCCGCGCCGGGCGCGGCCGTAATCTCATTCGATGGCGGCATGTTGCCCTCGAAGCGGGATTGGAAGCATGTTCCAGGCGGAGCGCACGGCAATGGACAGCAGACCGCGGTTGCCGGCGTAGCGACAGTTGCTGAGGACGGCCAGGCCGGCGCTTTTGATCGCCTCTGGGTACATGGCCTTGCTGTAGCTCTGAAAACCCCGGCTGAGGAAGAACGAGGCTTTCAATTCCCTGGTCAATGCCCAGAATCGCCTGCGCCCTGCCTGCTCTGTTCTGGCCAGGGCGGCATCGGCGGCTTCCCGGCCGAGGAGATCCTCGATGTTGCACAGGTGAGTGACCAGCAGCCCGATCAGCCAACTGTCCGCCGCAGCGTGAGATCTGTCCGCTTCCGCCATCAGCTCTTCGGCTTCGTCCATGCGCCCCCAAATTGCGGACGTGACCGCGCGCAGCAGGTAACCCTGGGAGGCGGCCTCCGGCCAGCCTTCCAGGAGGTGGACCAGGTCAGGCGGCAACTGATCCAGAATCGCCCGCAGTTCCATCCTGTGATCCAGGCTTTGGTCCGCCGTGCAGTGCAGGAGCAAGGGCTTGAGCATGCCGGAACGCAGAACCGAGGGGTCCTGTTCGATAGCGGCGCGCAGGAATTCGCGCCCCGCGGTTGTCTCGTGCTGGGAGAAGGCGTAGAACGCCCAAACCATGCAGTGAACGGCCCGCGCCGCGCCCCGCAACTGAAGCACCTCCCCCGGGCAGCGGCTGTCGCTGAAGACCCGGTCGGCCACCGAGAGCGCCGCCGCCAGCCTCTCACGGACCCGCAGATTCCGCTGTGAGTGGTACCGCCTGCGGTTCAGAATCACGTCCACACAGGCGAAGCGGCAACCGGACAGCGCCAGCCGGCAGTTGATGTCGAGATCCTCGCTGTAGTGCACCAGGCTCTCGTCAAACAACCCGGCCCGCGTGAGCCAGTCCCGTCTCACCACCATGTCGCTCGGGGCGAACGGGAAGCCCATCACCAGCTCGGCGAGTCCGCAAGTCGAAGGAGCCCGCCAAATCTCCCGTATGGTCTCCCGGCCGTGGTTGAGCTCGAACCTTGGGTTGTAGGCCACTCCCACATCCGGGTTCGCCCTCATGAAGGCCACGTGAGAGGAGATCTTGTCAGGTTCGAAGAGGTCGTCCGCGTCCAGAAAGGCCAGCAACTCGCCTGAGGATGCGCGGAAACCGGAGTTCCGCGCCGCCGGCAGGCCCCGGTTTCTTTCGTGAACGATTACCCGGATGCGCGGGTCTTTGAACGCGGCCAGGACTTCGCTTGTCCGGTCCGTCGAGGCATCATCCACCACGATCAACTCGTGCGCCGGAAGCGTCTGGTTCAGAACGCTCCGGATCGCGGCCCCCAGGAATTCAGCCTGGTTATATGCTGGGATGACTGCGCTGAGTCGCATGTGCCTAGCCGCGGTAAACTGCCGCGCTTCCACGCTGCCTATATGACGTCGGCGAAAAGTGCTTCCGCCCTGCGGAACGCCAGCCAGCCTCCGACCAGGCAGACGCAGGCCACGATTGCCGCGGACCAGATGTAGTGAAAGGGAACGTCCGCGGAAAGCCACACCGCCCGGTAACCTTCGATGACTCCCGCCACCGGATTCAGAGCGTACAAGCCCCTCACGCTCTGGGGGACCTGCGTGACAGGGTACAGAATCGGGGAAGCGTAGAACCAGATCTGAAGCACCAGCACGAGCAATGGACGCACGTCACGCAGGAACGTGTTAGCCGCGGCGCACGCCATGCCGATTCCAGCCACCAGTGAGATCTGTATGAGCAGAACGACGGGCAGCAGCAGCAACCGGCCCGGGTCAACCGGGAACCGGTACACCGCAAGCAGGACGACGATCACGGCTGTGGCGACGGCGAAATCGATCAGCCGCGCGAACATGGCCGAGACCGGCAGGACCTCCCGCCGGAAGTGGATCTTCGACACCAGCGTCATGTTGTCGGTGATCGAGCTGGTCATATCTGTCAGCGCGGCCGCCAGGAAGGTCCATGGGGCGATCGCGACGTAGGAAAACAGCACGTAGGGAATGTGGCCGGTATCAATCGGTATTACCCGGGTGAAAATGATGGTGAAAATCGCAACCTGGGCCGCCGGCTGGGCAACTGCCCAGAACCAGCCCAACAGGGACTGCTCATACCTCGCCCGGATGTGCCGGCCGGTCCACGTGTAGAGCAGGTCCATTGTCTGCCGGAACGAACCCGGGCCGCGCTCTGTCTGTTCAGCCGGAATCATATGTTCGCCAATCTCCCTGCCGCCTCCGGCAGTCCGGCCTGAGCCCACCTGCCAGCAGGCTCGAAGACGCCGCTCCTGTCGTCGTAGCTCCGTCCCCTGCCCTTCACCGTGAACCACGCCGAGCGGGCCGGCGCGGGCTTCAGCACCATGGAGTCTGTCTCGTTGGTGAGTTCCACCTCGGCGAAATACGTCCCGGTGGCCAGTTGCAGCCGGTCGAGGGAAAGCACGATCTCCCCACAACCTCGATCCAACTCGACGCTGAACCGGTCAAGCTTCGACCGCATCATGGCGCAGGTTACGCCGTCGGAGCGTATTATGAACACCGCGACATTCACCGGCGGCAGCGTGGCATAGGCCGCGTATTGGATGCGGATCTCGGCCGGCTCCTGGCTGTCCAGCACTCCGGACGCCGCGCTGCTTCCGCCTTCAACCCGCACGTTAGTGATGTCCGCCGGGATGCCGCCGCCGTTTGTGCCGGCATCGCCCTTGGCCAGTTTCTCGGTCCTGGCGGCGTGGAGGACCTGTTCGTAGCGGTCAATCACGCTCAGCGTGTCGCCGGCATGCTTAACCTGGCCCTTCTCCACGTAAATCGCCTGGCGGCAGATAGCCTGCACCATGTACAGGTTGTGCGAGACGAATACGATGCTGGTCCCCCGCTTCAGGAGAGCTTGAATCCTCTTGAGACATTTCTCCCGGAAGGAGGCGTCGCCGACGGCCAGCACCTCGTCCACGAGCAGGATATCCGGCTCGATACTGGCGGCAACCGAGAACCCCAGCCGCACAGCCATGCCCGAGGAATACCGCTTGATGGGAGTGTCGATGAACGGCTCCAGTTCCGAGAATGCGACAATCTCGTCGAAGTGCCGGCGCACATACTCCCGGCTCAGGCCCAGGATCGTACCGTTGAGATAGATGTTCTCCCGGCCGGTGAGGTCAGGATGAAAACCGGCGCCCAGCTCGATGAGGGCTGCCAGGCGGCCCTTGACATGGATACTGCCGCTGGTCGGCCTGGTGATTCTCGCAAGCAGCTTGAGGATCGTCGTCTTGCCCGCGCCGTTGGATCCGATCAGCGCCAGACACTGCCCGCGCTCAAGATCGAAGCTCACGTTCTTGAGCGCCCACAGAGTCTGTTGCGGGTTACCCCGCCGGGAGCCTGGCGCGAAGACTCTGCGGAGCTGCCGGCTCACCAGAGTCGGGAGACTCTCCCTGCTGAGCCCCAGGCGGTACCTCTTTGACACGTCCTCAAAACGAGCTGCAAGATTGCTCAAGATTCACCTCTGCTGAAGCGGACCTGACATCGCGCCCGCCGTGGTTAGATCGCCGGCTGACGACAGACCGAGGACCATCCGGTAGACGCTCAGGGTCTCCCTGGCGCAGCAGTCCCAGGAGAAGAGGGCCGCGCGCCGCAGCCCGCTCTCCCGAAGCGCCGCCCGCGTGGAGGCGTCCGTAAGGACGCGGGCCATGCCGGCGGCGATTGCGCCCGGGTCCTCCGCGTCGACGTACCAGGCGGCGTCTCCCAGAACCTCGGGCATGGAGGAGTTTCGTGCGGCCACCACCGGGACGCCGCAGGCCATGGCTTCCAGCGGAGGCAGGCCGAATCCCTCCGACCGCGAAGGAAACGCGAACACTGACGCGGACTTGTACAACAGGGCCATCTCCTCGTTGGAGGCCGTCAACCGGCGAAAGCGTACCTGCCCATTCAACCCGTGCCTTTCGACGCGCCGCCTCAAGTCCTCGGCCAGCGACGGATGCGTCCACATGACAAGCAGCGGGTACTTCTCCCTGAGTCCGGGCGGAAGCAGGCGATACGCATCAACGAGCGCTGCCGTATTCTTTCGCGGATCGGCCGCCCCGATGGCCATGACGAATTCTCCGGGCAGGTCGTACTTCCGGCGGATCGCGTCCGCCTGCCAGCCCTCGTGCGCGGCGGCGAATCCGGGCCGCACCGCCTCGTAAGTGACGAAGACTCTGTTCGCGGAAACCCCAAGCAGCGTGACAATCTCGCTCTTGGATGCCTCGGAAACCGTGAGCACGGCCGCCGCACGGCGGACAGCGCGGCTTGTCACCTGCCGGTAGTACTCGTGCAGCATCCGCTGGCGCACTCCGAGCGCCGCCGGCTCAACTGAAGCGTTCGATCGGTGCCAGATCATGTCGTGCACGGTGAGTACCAGCGGGCATGGGAGACACAGAGGGGCGCTCAGACATGGTGAGTGAAACAGGTCCAGGCGGTCACGCCGCGCCCACAGTGGAAGAAGGACCTGCTCCCTCCACGGCATCCCGAGGGCCGATACCGCGCGCCCCACGCTCCGCAGAGTGAAACCGCGATCTTCAGGCGCCTCGCAGGAAACTGCCGAGGGCCGGTCAACGTACAGGACGTACTCATTCTCCCTGTCAACTCGCCGCAGCGCCTCCACCAGGCATTCGGTGTAGGTCTTGAAGCCGCCGTGCTGCGGATGCGTCAGAAAGCGCGCGTCGATTCCGATCTTCACTTGATGCGCGTCCTCAAGCCGGCCCAGAAGGCCGGAGTAACGGAACTCGCGCCGGCGAAACCCACGGCGGCGAGCCAGCGGCTGACGGCTGTGGCGATGTTCCGGCGCCTGAGATTCCACGCGCCGGACGCGCAGTATGCCCGGCACACGCGGCCCCGCCAATACGAACTACGCGCGGAGGCTCGCAGCGTAGCTCGTGAGCCTGGGATTCCGAGGGCCCTCTCCCGCCCCAGCCTGTCGCGCTCGGCGATCGCCGACCACTGCGTAGTGCTCCCCGATTCCCCGATGCGCACCCTGGCTACGATCGCCGGGACATGCGCCACCTCGCCCATGAGCGCCAGACGCCGCCCGAGATCGCGGTCCTCCACTCCGGTGATGGACGGCGACGCATCGTATCCACCGAGCTCGAAGAAGCTCTCCGCCCGCACCAGTGATGCCTGAAGCGGGAGCCCCTCCCCAGCCACAAGCAGCGCCGAGATGTTCCCGCTCAAAGGGGGACGGAACTCCGCGACCAAACGGCCGCCGTTGTCCTCGGTCTGCCAGTCCCCGTGCAGCCAAATCGCGTCTGTGCCCTGCGCCACATCCCAGAAAGCCTCCAGCGCTCCCGGCAGCAGGATGTCGTCGTCATCGAGGAAGTGAAGGTACTTCCCGCACGAGATGGCCGCCCCGGCGTTGCGCGCCACGCTACGCTCCCGGTGGTTCGTGCTGATCACTTTCACCCTGGGGGAATCCTGCCACTCCGCCTCCGCCAGCCGCTCGCCGGAATCGTTAACCACGATCACCTCGAAGCCGGCCTTGTCGAAATCCTGCCTCAGTACGCTGCCTACCGTCCGGCTGAGGCTCGGCCTGTTCACCGTCGGGATGATTGTGGAGCAGAACATATGAGTCGGTTCGCGGAAAACCGGAATCATGCCGGGCTGAGCGCCGCTTCCCGCGCCGCGCCGGCGCCGCCGGCAGCCGCCAGTTCAACCACCTCAAGGAAGCGCGGCCCGACGGCACCGGATTCGTACTTGCTTCGGAGCAGTCGGAAAGCGTTCTCCGCCAGCTCCCTGGCGTACTGCTCCCGTCGCAGCAGATTGACCACAGCCCGGGCGAAGTCCTGGGGCGTGTCGGCGATACTGAGGTGTACTCCGTCTTCCGCCTCCAGCCCCTCGACGCCCTTGGAGGTTGTGACGACCGGAGTCCGGAGCGCCATGGCCTCCAGGATCTTCAACCGCGTCCCTCCACCCTGGCGGATGGGCACGACACTGACAGCCGAGCCAGCCACCAGCGGGCGCACATCTGTCACGCGCCCCGTGAACTCTACGCCGGCAATCTTCGGCGCGGGCGAAGACCCGGGTTCACCGGTTACCGTCAGACGCGCGTTGGGCGCCTCGGCCTTGATGAGCGGCCACACGTCCTTCGCAAACCACAGCACGGCATCGAGGTTGGGACCGTACAGGAGCGATCCCGTGAAAATCAGTGAATCGGCCTGACGCGCGCCGACGCGCGCCGGGTATTGGTCCAGGTCCACGAAGTTCGGGATCACGTGTACCGGGCTGTAGCCCGGGGCCACCAAGGCGACCAGCCTCCGCTCCGCTTCGGACGCCACCGTGCATGCGCCAAAGCTGTCCAGCAGCCGGGCCATATACCGGCGATGCTTGAGCCAGGTGAGTCTCCGCCGCATCGAACCGGGCGCGCCTCCCTGCGAGTTCTGTTCCGGCAGGTACATGGCCAGCTCAGCCTCTTCCAGTATCGCGGGGATACCGCGAAAAGCCCCGTGGTAGGCGGCCATGGAGAGCTGTGAGGCGATCACGAGATCAAAGCTCGACCTCTGCGCTTCGCTCCTGATAAGCTGCTCCATCTCTCCAGAGTGCGTGCCTACGAGGTGCCTTGGCGTGGGGCTCAGAAACCCCAGCCTGGAGCGCAGGCTTCCGGGGTCGAATTCCCGGACCGGGCATACGCGGACTCTGCCGGCGAAGGGCAGCGGCTCCGGACGGCAGCACGCGCTGGCCTCGCAGAAGCTCACCACTGTCACGTCATGCCGGCCACTCAGCACACGCAGCAGGTTGGCGATCCGGAGCTTGGACCCGTTGTCTGGCGGTTGCGGGTACCAGCGGGAAAGGAACAGGATGTTCATCGGTCAGCCGGCGACTCAGGCTGCGGCGCAGGTCTCCGCCTGCCGTGTGACGACCAAGCTGTGGAAGAGGCGGTCCAGAGCCAGCGCCGTGTGTCTCCAGCCATGCCCCCGCTCGGCTTCATGCCGGGCCAGGCAGCCCATGCGGACGACGTCCATCCGGCCGAGGGCAAGCCTGCGAATCGCATTGACGAGCGCATCCTCATCGCCGGGAGGAATGATGACGCCGGTGACGCCCTGCCGCAGCACGGACGGCTCCCCGTCCCTGCCGGTCGCGATCGTGGCGAGGCCGGCGCTCTTGTAGTCGAGGATCTTCAAGCCGTTAAATTCCTCCCGGCCGTCATAAAGCGAGAGGCCGACGTCCGCTCGCGCCAGCAGCCTCCCAAGCTCACTCATGGGGACGTGCCCCGCGAAGGTCAGGCGGTCGCCGAGTTCGAGCTCCGCGGCCAGCTTCTCGAGATTCTCTTGCTGCCTCCCCGAACCGGCCAGGGTGAGGGTCACGCCGGTACCGGAGCGGCGGGCCCTCGAGACGGCCCTCAGCAGCATTGGAAGGCTCTGCCACGGATCGAATGACCCTACGTAGATCAGACGAAGCGGCTCGCCGGGTTCCGGCGGCTGACGCCGGTAGCACCGGAGGTCGCCGCGAGCCAGAAGATCGACGACCTCGCTGCCGTTGTGAATCACCGAGGTTCGGGCCGCATCGATCCCCCAGCGCAGGACGTGCCGGCGGCGCCACCCTTCGCCGGATGTTACTGCGTGGGCGGCCCTCTGCGCGACTCGGCGCATTGTGCGCGTCGAGAGCACCGCTTGAAGCCGGCTGGAGGCCAGGCCTAGCATCTCGTGCTCCTTCACGTGGTCTCCGTTGACTTCCAGCACGTGAGGAATCCCCATCCGGTGCGCTGCCAGACTCCCCCCTTGCCCCATCCAGCCCATGCGCTCGTAAAGAAGATCGAACCCGGCCAGTTCGCGCCGGCAGGCTTCGGCAAACCGCAGGCCGTCGAACCAGGCCAGGTAGGGGATCCGCAGTTCCCGCTGGGCCCGGCGGACGAGCCGCTCCGCCATTCTGAACGCTCCACCGTCCAGCCGGGCGCTCGTCACGGGACGATAGTCCATAAGGTCGTCCGTCGCCCAGATGCGTCCTTCCAGCTTCGCGACCAGCCGGACCTGATGACCGAGCCGCTTCAGTTCCCGGATGGTCTGGAGCACGTGGGCAGCCGGGCCCGACGGCGGCGTTCGCCTCACATCAGGAACCCCAGCCTCCATCAGGTAGCCTATTCTCACCGCCGGTTTCTCCAGGTTTCGCCGGGCGCCATCCGCCCGGGAGCAGCTCACAGCCTGACCGGTCCGCCCCAGCGGCACAGGGCGAAATCCAAGATCCCGCGCCACATCGCGTTCCGGTGCGCCTGCACGTGCCGCCACCGTGGCAGGATGGTCCAGCTTCCCAGGGTCCGCAGCATCCACAGACCGGCCCCGATCCACGCGCGCAGCGGAGCGCGTTGCTTGGCCATGGTCAGCAGCCTGTTGCGGGTCGCGTAGTAGGTGACAGCCGGGCCGGGGCGATAGTCCCTCTGAACCCCCTTGTGCCACATCCTGGCCTGGGGAACGTGGATTATGCGCCAGCCGGCCCTGCCTGCTCGCAGGCACCACTCCGTCTCTTCCCAGTAGTAGAAATACCGGGGGTCGATCGGGCCCACCTGCTCTATGACCTCCCGCCGCACCATGATGCCGCAGCCCGAAACCCAATCCACGGGCCTCGCGTCGCGAAATTGTCTGCGGTCCGGCTCGTTCTGGCCCAGGTGCAGAGCTTCCCAGCGCGGCCCGATCCTGCCTCCGGCCGACTGGATCACGCCGGGCTCATCGTGATGGTAGACCATCGGCCCGACGATGCCGATGCGCGGGTCTGACTCCCCGACCTCCACCAATTCAGCGACGCAGTCGGGAGCGAGCACCGAATCCTCGTTCAACACGAACACCCAGTCCGCGCCGCGGGCCAGGGCCGCCTTGATGCCGACGTTATTGTTGCCGGCGTAACCAAGGTTCTCGGCCAACTCGATCACTTCCACCGGCGGGAACTTCCCCCGCACGGCCGCCGCTGACCCGTCGCTCGAGTTGTTGTCCAGCACGATGGCAGACCAGCCGGCATAGGTGCCCGATACGATGGAGCCGAGGCACTCCAGCGTGTCCTGGCGGCGGTTCGTGTTCAGAATGACGCATACAACCCGCGGCGCCGTCATAGGGTCCCCTGAGTCCCGCGGCCATTGCCGCCGGCCATCGCCGGCGACGCTGCCGCCGGCCGCCACGCCTGAGGGAGGTTCTTCCTCACCTCGATATCCTCGAATTCCCGGCTTTGCCTGGCCCCGTGCCTCCGCACCCAGGCTGCCATGCGCTCCAGGCCGTAGGCCAGGTCACGAGGCTGCCAGGCGCCGAACGCCGCCTGCACCTTGCCGTGTGACGAGAAAGCGTGGGCCACCTCTTCTCTGGCGGCCAGGTGTTCCACCACGGGTTCCACGCCCATGGCTCGCGCGACTGCCAGCGCCAGTTCGCTCACCGAGTAGGGCTGGTCGGCGCCGATGTTGAACACCTGGTTGTAGGCGGCGGGAGTCCCGGCGGCGCGCGCGATCACCGGCGCGACGTCCGAAATATAGCTGAAGGCGCGAGTCTGCTGGCCGTCGCCGAACACGGTCATGGGACGGCCCTGAAGGATCTGGTTCATAAAGATCCCGACGACGTTCCTGTAGCGGTCCCCGACGTTCTGGCGCTCGCCGTAGACGTTGTGCGGACGGAACACCACGTAGTCGAGGCCGAACAGGCGCTTGCACACGCGCAGTTCGTTCTCCACCGCGAGCTTAGCGATGCCGTACGGGTCTTCAGGGCTCGCGGGAGAGTCCTCCGTCATGGGCAGGGTGGGGCTGGTCCCATAGACCGCGATGGAGGAGGTGAACACGAAGCACTTCACTCCCGTGTTGACGGATGCGTTGATAAGGTTCACGCTGCCGATGAGGTTGTTGGCGTAGTTGAACCGCTTGATGAAATGGCTCAGTCCCTCGGCGGCGTAGGCGGCCAGGTGGTATACATAGTCGAACTGCCCGGCCGCGAAAAGGTTGTTCACCAGCATTACGTCAGTTATGCTTCCCTGCACAAAGCGCGCCCCTTCCGGCACGTTGTCCAGAAAGCCGCCGCTCAGGTCATCCAGCACGGTGACGTGGTGGCCCTGTTTCACCAGTTCCTCGGATACGTGCGACCCGATGAACCCCGCTCCGCCCGTGACAAGTATGCGTTTCACTTATCTGCTCCCATCGCTCCGCCGCACTCCGCGGCCATAATCTGACGGCTGCCGCGCGGCCCGACGGGCGAGCCGCCCGCAATGTCGGAGAACGGACGCACCCCACGCGGGTCCCCCTGGCGCAGAGCCCTGAGCCGCAACACCAGCCCACACAGCGCCGGGCTGACGGCGTGCAGAACGGAGATGCCGGCGGCGCGGACGCACGCGGGCTTCAGTTCGCGCGCGCGGCGCAGCCACTCAGCCACGTGCCCGGTGTCGCCCTCGTAGGCCAGCGTCTTGCTCGCCATCAGCCGCAAGATGCGGGCCTGCGCGGCGGCGGGCAGTTCCTTGAAGGCGGCCCAGGAGGTGATCTCAGCCTGCTGGCCGCCGTCCCCCAGCAGCAGGTGCACCAGCAGGTCGTAGAAGACATCGACGCGCGTCGCCACTGAGCACCTGCCAAAGCGCCGAAGCTGGATGGCCTTGCGGCGGCATCTGGCCAGATCCGCTGCCCTGCCCGCCGGCCCCACTGAAGTCGAGATGTTGCTGTCATGCAACCGGTACAGACAGGTTGTCCGGTCGATGTATTTGAAGCGCCCGGTTTCGGCGTACCTGGTCAGGAAGTCCCAATCCGGGCCGATGGTGATCGCGGTGTCGAATCGAAGTCCCAGCTTCACGATCAGACTGCGCCTCAGGACCACGCAAACTGGAGGTCCCAGCATGGCCGAGGAGCGGACCACCTGCTCGAAGATGTCGCCGTCTGACGGAGGCAGCCGGCGGCTTGCCAAGGTTTGAATTCTGTTACCCGCCGCATCGCAGTAGTACCCGTCTGAGTAAGTTGCGTCGAAGCCGGGGTTGCTCAGAAGGAAACCGGCTGCTGCCTCCAGATGGTCCGGGCAGTACTCGTCGTCGGCGTCCAGGAACGCCACAAACTCCCCGCTCATCTGATCCAGAGCCGCGTTTCGGGCCGACGCCTCTCCCCCGTTGGTCTGGTCGAACACGCGGACTTGCGCTGAGCCGCATGATCTGGCAATGCGGCCGGTCTGGTCCGTGGATCCGTCGTTGACGACGATCAACTCCCAGCGGCCGTAGCTCTGAGCAGCCAGGCTGCCGATGGCCTGGCCGATGTGCCGCTCGGCGTTGAACGCCGGCATCATGACGCTGACAAGCCCCGGTTCCATTGGCTTCGTTCTGGCGCGACTCAGGCGTGAGTCTTGGCGTGGGCGTCGAAGTACTCCAGAGTGGCTGCCAGGCCCTGCGGCAGCGTGAGTGCCGGAGCCCAGCCCAGCACCCTCCATGCCCTGCGGCAGCTCAGGTAGATGCGGCTCACTTCCCCGCCCTTGGCTGGCCCCCGATGCGGTGGCGTCTTGTATCCTGTGAGTCCCGCGAGCATGCCGTGAATGGTGTTGACATCCGTTCCAATCCCGCTTCCGAGATTCAGAATCTCGTTAGCCCCCCCCTTGAGCGACAGGACGCTGGCGCGAGCCACGTCGGCGACGTGGACGAAGTCCCTCAACTGGTTTCCATCGCCGTTGATAACGGTCTCTCTCCCCTGCATCATCGCGCCCATAAAGATGGCCACTACCCCGGCCTCGCCGTTCGGGTCCTGCCGTGGTCCGTAGACGTTCGGATACCGCAGAGCGGTGAAGTTCAGCCCGTAATTGTGGCGGTACAGGTGCAGGTAGTGCTCCACGTGGTGCTTGCTGGCCCCGTACGGATCCAGAGGATTGATGGGATGATCCTCGGTCACAGGCAGCCACATGGGCTCTCCATACACGGCCCCGCCCGTGGAGGCGTAGATGATCTTCTTCACCCCGAATCGCCGGCAACACTCGAGGATGTTCAGCGACCCGAGGACATTCACCTCCGCGTAGAGTAGCGGCTTCTCCATGGACTCCCGCACGTTGGCTCTGGCCGCCTGATGATTCACAACGTCGGGTCTTTCCGCTTCGAACACGCCCGCAAGGCTCCGATCACGGATGTCCGTGTGGTAGAAGCGGACGCCGCCCGGGATGTTGTGCCGGAAGCCCGTAGACAGGTCGTCCACCACGCACACGTCGTGGCCCGCCTCAAGATATGCCTCAACAACGTGGGAACCGATGAATCCCGCCCCTCCTGTTACTAGGATCTTCATGGTATTGAGCGTCCTTTCGTCCGTGCTTCCAATCTTGTGTTGCGCACAGCGCCGGCGTTACAATTCACAAAACAACTTCCGGCAGTAAAATGCTTCCGCGTAACTGCCCGAGGCCCTTGACTCAACCCCGCGCAGCCGTGCCAGCGCACGGAACGTTTCTTCCGTGAACCACGAACGGCCGTTCTGGGAAGGAAAGTGGCGGAGTATGTGCCGCGCCTTCCGGCTCACCAGCGGCTCCTCCAACTCCACGAAGAGATTGGGGGATCCCAGGTCCCCGTCGTACTTGGGAACTTCGTACTCAAGGATCAGATGATCCCTGAACGTCTGCCAGGTCAACTCAGAAACCAGCCGGTGATCCTGGTGCAGGTCATTCCGGTAGTGGGTGAAGATGAGGTCTGGCTCCGTCCCCTTGAGCGCTTCCAGATGCTCCTTGATTGCGCTGCCCTGAAACGGAAAATGCCCGTCCCGGAAACCCGTCACGCTTATCTGCTGTCCCGCTACCCCCTGGAGCATTTCCGATGCGCTCGACCGCGCCTCGACGGCGCGCTCTTCGGTCGAGGCGCCCAGGACAACCCAGCTCACCAGCAGGCGGCCCGGGTCTGACGCCAGCTTCAGAATCGTGCCTCCGCAGCCGATCTCGATGTCGTCGCTGTGCGCTCCGAGGCACAGGACCTTCAGCGGCCTGCGATCATTGATGGACAGTGCAAGCATCCGCCAGCCCGGCCTCCGTCACCTGCCCGCCGTGAGTTCAGGCGCCCGCCGTCTTCCGACCAGGTTCGATCTGTCGAAGGCGATCGCGCCATTCCCTCTCCCGTTCCGGCCAGCCTGCGCCTGGACGGCCGGGGCGCTATCCCGCGCCCGGTTCCACACGGCCCAGGGCGGATTCCCCCGCGAGTGCAGTTCGTCCAGCATCCGCTTGTCCCTCAGCGTGTCCATGCACGCCCAGAATCCACTGTTGCGGTAGGTGATCAGTTCGCCGGCCTGGATTAGCCGCCGGAACGGCTCCTCCACCAGGTCCTCGCCGGCCTTGAGGAAGTCGAAGACCGACTGTTTGAAGATGAAGAAGCCGCCGTTGACGTAGAAGGGGCCGAGCCCTATCGGATCCACGGACTCGACCAGCCCCTTCTCGTCCGCCAGAACATAGTGAAATGACTGCTGCGGCTTGACTGACAAGAAGCACGCGGCCTTGTTCTGCGCCAGGAAAAACTCCGTGTACGCATCCAGGTCCAGATCGCTGAGGCCGTCCGAGTAGTTGGCCATGAATACCTCCTCGGAGGCGACATGCCGCCTGACGGCCCTCAAACGCTCGCCGATGCTGGCTTGCAGGCCGGTGTTTACGAACGTTATGGTCCAGTCGGAGATCGTGCTGCCCGCCAGTTCGACCCGGCGTCCGCCT
>JBBITL010000029.1:0-16462 GCA_037440765.1 Solibacteraceae bacterium | reverse complement strand
TCCAGAAAGTACTGTTTGATGTGCCGAGCGCCGAAGCCCAGGCACACGATGAAGTCCTTGCAGCCGAAGTGGGCGTAGTACTTCATCAGGTGCATGATGATGGGGGTCCCCCCCACGTCGACCATCGGCTTTGGGGTCGTCTCAGAATGCTCCTTCAGCCGAGTACCCATGCCACCGCAGAACAAAACGACCTTCATTGTGAGCCCCGCTTTCCGGTCAGTTGTACTTACGTATCGCCGGCTTCACTGGCCGGCCTTCCAGATACTTGCTGATGCCGTCGGCAAGCGCTCTCTCATACGTCTGGAGCGCGCTGTCGATGGCGTCCACGGTCTTGTCGATGTCGCTGTCAGAGTGTGAGTAGCTCACCACCAGGGACGGCATCAGAACGCCCCGGCGAAGAGTCTCCTGCAACACCAGCGTCCTGAAGGCTTGTGACGGCCGGCCTTCGCGGTCTCTGGTCCAGTACACGAGGTTGCATGGTCTGCCGGCCAGCCCGAAGTACCCCGTGAGGCCGCGGCGCCGCACTGACTCCTCCACCCCCGCGGCGAGCCTGCTCCCCTGCCGGTCGAGGTGGCCGATCACGTCCTCCTGCTGGTAAACGCGCATTGTCGCGATTGCCGCGGCCAGAGCGTAAGTCTCCGCCCCGAAGGTCGTGGAAAGCAGGAAGACGCGCTCGCCGCCGTGGTCCCGCCCGCCGAGCCGCATGACGTCGCGCCGGCCCACCAGCGCCGAGATCGCGAACCCGTTCCCCAGGGCCTTGCCGAACGTCGACAGGTCAGGGGAGATCCCAAACAGGTGCTGCGCTCCGCGCAGGTCGTACCGGAAGCCCGTGATGATCTCGTCCAGCACGAGCAGCGCATTGTTCTTCCGGCACAGCGTTTGCAGTCCCTGAAGGAAACCCGGCCGCGGCGCCTCCGTCTTTTCCGCCTCCAGAACCAGGCAGGCGATCCGGGAGGGGTGGTCCGCGAACAGCTTTTCTACGCTGCCGAGGTCGTTGAAGCGGAACTTCAGGGTCAGTCCGCTGATCGCCTCCGGAATTCCGGCGTTCATCTCCGTGGTTCCGATGAACCAGTCGTCCACGGAGAAGAACGGATGCTCGGCGCAGACCGCCACCAGGTCGCGGCCCGTGTAGGCCCTGGCCAGCTTGACGGCCGCGGTGGTGACGTCCGAGCCGTTCGTCGCGAACTTCGCCATCTCCGCGCTCGGGATAATCCCGCAGAGCCTCTCGGCGCACTCGACCTCCAGCGGTGAGGGCCGGGTGAAGTTGACGCCGAGCCGCATCTGCCGGTGCGCGGCCTCCACTACAGGATGGAAGGCATGGCCCAATGCCACCGAGCGCAGTCCCATCCCGTACTCGATGAACTCGTTGCCGTCCACATCCCAGACATGGCACCCCTCGCCCCTGACGATGAACCCGGGAAAGGTCTCCGGGTACTGATCGTCGCCCTTCGCGTAAGTGTGGGCGCCGCCGGGGATCAGACTGTGACTCTTCTCCAACATCACCCTCGACCCTTCGGTGCAAGGCGGCGCACCCTGGGCCTCACTCCGAGATACCGTCGCCATCTTTGTGGATCTCCTCGCGCTATGCTTCCGGCGGGCTTGAGATCGCGCCCTCGCTCAGATCCGTTCCAGCAGGCTGTGCTGCTCCAGCGCTTCGGCCGCCGCCCGCACGCTCTCAAACCGCAGGCCGGCTCTCTCGGCGATATCCAACAGCGACCACTCTCCATCGGAGAGGTTCAGGACCCAGAGCATGGCGGCTTCGTTGAGACCCAGCGCCGCCCACCCCCCAACGGAGCCGTAGAGCCCTCGCCTGCCGAGTTGCGGCTCGCCTTTCGGCTGAGTGTTGCGGTACCGGCAATTGCCCTCGATCACGCCCAGGATCTCGCGATAAACCGAGAGGGACTCCTCAAGGGCACCGGGGCGCACCAGACCCAGGTTGTCCGCGGAAGTGTGGTACTCCGGATACTGCCCGTGCCCGCTCCTGGTAAGACTGCCAACGGCGAGGTTGAAACCGGGCGAGCAGTACTGCCGCTCGTCGTATCCATAGGGAGAGAAGTCCACGATCTCGTGACCCGTGTCCCGGTGCTTCAACACGTGCGCCGCCGCCCGGTCGATCTCGGCGTTCCCCTGCCTGCTTCGCTTGTAGCGGAACCCTCCCGCGTCGCCGACGCAGGCCGCCACCAGCCCGTGCTTGATGTTTCGCGCGCGCGCTTCGTTCAGCGCCAGCCACGTAATGCTTCCGATGGTGCCTGGCAAGAAGAGGAATCGGTAGCTGTACCGCGTCTCCGTTCCCAGCAGTTCCTTCGCCAGGAAGGTGCACAGAGCCATTCCGGATAGGTTGTCGTTGCACAGCGAAGGGTGGCAGCAGTGGCAGGAAAGCAGGACTTCCTCGTCGGTCCTGCCTTGCAGCCGCAACTCACCGAAGTTCAACTGGCCCGGCTCCAGCGTGGAGTCGATGCAGACCTCGTATTCACCGTCCTCCATCCCTTCCAGCAGCCGATGAGTGACCGAGAAGCCCCAGTCCTCCCGGTAGTAGGACGTGCGATACGGAATCCAATCCGGGTGCTCCGGCAGGCTGAACAGGTGCTCCCTAAGTTCGGCGAGCGGCATTCTGCGCCGTACCGGCGCACTGTAGCTGACCACGTGAAGGTTGGAGTCCGCGAAATCGACGATTCGCCTTCCCGCCGGGTCCTTCACGTAAGCGCCGCGGATGTTCCACTCACGGGGAACCACCCAGTCGAGCACCTGCGTGCCGCTCGGCACAGACCGGATCTCCAGCGGTATGTGCTTCTGAAGCAGCCTTAGGGAATCCCGCACACCCTGCCCCGTGATGCTGCGGCAGATCGGGTACAGTTCGCCGATCAACTCCTGCATTTGCAGCCCCGCGCCGCTTGCGGCGGGAGCGTCAAGAACGCCCGTCATCGAGGAGCACTCACAAGGTTCCGCTGAAGTCCGGGTAGGAGGCGTCGCGCTCGGAGATCACCACTACCGGGCCGGGCCAGACGATCCCGAAGCAGGGATCGTTCCAGCGAACGCCGGCCGCCGCCTCAGGCGCATAGTACTGCGACATCTGATAGGTCACTTCGGTTTCCGGCGTCAAGGTCAGGTAGCCGTGCGCGCATCCTTCCGGAACATAGAGCGCGTCATAGGTTGATGCCTCAAGCTCGACCGCGTAGTGGCGCTTGAAAGTCCTGGAGTCCGGCCGCAGGTCGACAATGACGTCGTAGATTGCGCCCTTGGCGCACCGCACCAGCTTCGCCTCGGCGTGTGGCGGACGCTGGAAGTGCATGCCGCGGAGAGTGCCTCTGGCCGGGTTGTATGCGACTCCGCACTGCGCCAGTCCGGCATTGAGCCCGTTGGCGGCGAACTCCCTCCGGCACCAGGACCGGGCGAAGAACCCGCGCTCGTCGCGCCGCTTTTCCACCTTCACAACCCAGGCGCCTTCGATGCTCGTCTGAACGAAGGTCATCGCCTCACCAGACCGTCAGGTGCGGGATGGCCAGCACGAACTGGCCGTTCCAATCGCGGATATAGGACAGATCGCGCACGATCTCGTCCTTCAGATTCCAGGGCAGGATCAGCACATAGTCCGGCCTGGTCTGCGCGATTCTGTCAGGGTGATATACGGGTATGTTGGTGCCCGGCAGGAACTTCCCTTGCTTGTACGGATTCCTGTCGACTGTGTAGTCGAGCAGGTCTGTTCGGATTCCGCAGTAGTTAAGCAGGGTGTTCCCTTTGCCCGGCGCTCCGTAGCCGGCGACCGTCTTGCGCCTTTCCTTTGCATCGATAAGGAATGTCAGCAGTTTGCGCTTGGTCTGCTCCACGCGTTTTCTGAAACCCAGGTAGTACTCGGGCGAGGCCACGCCCAGTCGGGCCTCTCTCCCCCTCAGTTCGAGAACGCGTTCGCCCGTCTCCCTAAAGCCGTTGCCGGCGTGCGACACGAACAGCCTCAGAGAGCCGCCATGCGTGGGTAGTTCCTCCAGGTCGAACACCTTCAGCCCATGAGCGGCAAGCAGCCGCTCGGCGGAAAACAGGCTCAGGTAGGAGAAGTGCTCGTGGTAGATGGTGTCAAACTGGTTCTGTTCGACCATGTTCACCAGGTGCGGGAATTCGATTGTGAGGACTCCCTCCGGCTTGAGCATGATCTGAAAACCGGCCAGGAAATCATGGACGTCCGGCACGTGCGCCAACACGTTATTGGCGATCATGAGGTCGGCCCGAACCGGCGACAGCTTCGTTGCGCACCGGACGCCGAAGAACTCCGCCACGGTCGGCACGCCTTTGTCGGTCGCCACGCGCGCGATGTTGCGGGCCGGCTCGATTCCCAGCACCGGGACCCCTCTCCGGAGGAAGTACTGAAGCAGGTAGCCGTCGTTGGACGCCACTTCCACAACCTGGCTGGCCTGGTTGAGGCTGAAGCGTTCCGTCACCTCGTCGACGTATTTCCTGGCGTGATCGAGCCACGTGTCAGAGTACGACGAGAAGTACGCGTACTCCGAGAAGATGTGCTCCGGTGTCACGTATTCATGCAACTGCACCAGGTAGCAGTTCGTACAGACGAAGGCGTGCAGCGGGTGGAACGGCTCCATGGAGTCTAGCTGGCCGGCGGAGATGTAGCTCTCGCACAGCGGCGACTTGCCCAGATCCACGAAGGACATGGTCAGGGGCATGCCACAGCCGCGGCAGGCCGAGCTGTTCCCGGCAGCCCGGCTGATTGTCGCGGCTTCTCCCTGTCTTGAAGTCATGGCTTGCTCTGGATCACCGGCGGCCGGGCGAGTCGCTGCGCCTGCACTATCCCAGCCACAGCCAGAAACCCGTCCTTACACAGGGCGCGCAACGTCCTGTACCTCAGGCTCCACCGCGCCATCTGCATATAGCAGTAGAGACGGGAGAACACCCCGAGGGGCGCCTGGTGGATCGCCCTCAGGCAGGCCCGCAAATACAGCCACTTGACCAGGACGGTTTTCCCGGAGAGCGACGTATCGAAGAACGTGACCCGGCTGCGCTGGAGCGCCAGCGCTCCCCGCGTCGACTGCTGCGGGTGGATACGGACAGACAGTAGCCTCTCTGGGATTTCCACGAAGCGCCCGCGAAGCGCCATCTCGGCCAGGAACACCTCGTCGGAGGAGGGAAAGCTGCCGTGCAGCGTGGTCTCCCGGACCGTGGCCGACCTCATCAGCCCCATGCTCTGCACCGCGATGTGCGGCGCCAGCACCAGGTTCCGGAACCGGATGTGGGCCTTCGGCGAGGAAGTGTCCGGCAGCGGATCGTAGTCGGAGATGACCGCCCCCTCTTCATTTATGAGACGTGCCCGGGGGAAGCACACAACCGCCTCCGGGTTCTGCTCCAGCACCTCCACAGAGCGAGCCAGGAACTCCGGATCAAGCAGGTCGTCGTAATCCGCCCACTTGAAGTAGCGCGAGCGAGAGAGACTGTAGACGCGATTGTAATTGGGCGCCGCTCCCAGGTTCTTGACGCTTCGAAAGTACCGGATGCGGCCGTCGCTGACGGCGTAAGCCTGGCAGATCTCCGGCGTCCGGTCCGTGGAGCAGTTGTCACAGATGATCAGTTCGAAATCGGTCCAGGCTTGTCGCAGGATCGACTCGATGGTAGGCTCCAGATACTTCTCGCCGTTGTAGACCGGCAAACCGACTGTCACGATTGGAATGTGTTCCGCCATCTGCTGATCCCGAACGGGGTTGACGTTGTATGCTCTGGACCCCAGATCCGTCCACGCTATTGTGGACCCGGCGCTTCGCCGGCCAGCGGCTCATGGGTCTTGGTCATCACCATGTACTGTGTTGTTCCGGGCTTCATCGACTGGAAGAATGTCCCGTCGCACGACAGCCCGTACCGATGCATCAGGTCGATCACGTAGCTCTCCGGCACGACATTCGGATAGTGCTGGTACCCGCATCCGGAACCCAGCCATTTGTCCAGCGTGGCCGTGTCCATGCACTTCTCCGTCACGACGTCGAAGACTGCCTTCCCGCCGGCCCGTACGATCCGGGCCATCTCGGAGAGGTACTTGCAGGTAACCAGGAACGACTGGCCGGGCAGCACTTTGTGAGCATGGACCAGGTCGATCGAGCCTGACGGCGTGTGGGACAACGTCGTCCCGTCGGCCGGGCGCGACACCAGGTTGTTATGTTCCTGGAGCAGCCACCGGGCCCACTTCGGCGCGGTCTCATATATTTCGTAGTGTGAGGGGATGCACAGCTTGAGGGTCTCCTCCAGGTACCGGCCCGAGCCGGGCCCGATCTCGCACACACTGCCGGGTGGCGGCGAGAAGACGCCCAGCGACTGCATCTGCCTGAGAGTTGCGCGCGCGACACCCGGCTGGTCGTGGCGGGCCTCGATGTACTGCCCCACGGTCAACCCAGCCTCGCGGGCTCCGGCTATCGTAGCCTCAAATGGGATGTAGCACTGGTAGTCGACGAAAGGCGCGTCTATCCTCACCAACTGGAGGTTCATGCGCGCGAACAGCGACTTCACGGAGCTTCGTGCAATGTGCCCTATGCTCGAGCTCATGCTTCGACGGCGGCCTTCCACCCGCATAGTCCCGAAGCGCCGGCTTTGGCCTCCACCAGGCCGCGTAGCCTCCGGTAGCCGGACTCTCCGAGACGGCACTGGCGGGCGGCCGCTTCGAGCAGAGCCGGACGCGCCTGCGGCGCCTCCTCCCACGCCGTCTCGATCGCCTCGGCGACGCGGCCGGGGAACTCCCCGCCCTCCAGAGTCACGATGTGACAGGCCGGGCCGAATTCCTCCCGCAGCCCCATGAACTTGTGGTAGTACTCCAAGGACCTCGCCAGAGCCACCACCGGGATGCCCTGCGCCAGGGCAAACCCAGCCGCATGAAACGCGCCGGCGACCATTATGCGGCATCCGCCGACTACACGCGCCAGATCACGAGGTGTGGCAAACCGGCGCCACCGCGCTGGCGAGGCCGCCTCCCCGTTGATCAGGCTGCTGAGCCTCACGTCATCCCGCTCGCTGCCGTCGACCGAGATGGGCACCGCTGTCAGCCGCGCGCCGTGGCGCTCGGCGGCCTGCCGCAGGACGGGACGCAGTGAGGCCAGGTGAGCCGGCTGCACTTCGGTGTACCGTGCGATTCGAATGCTGACGCCGATGCCGGAGCCGGGCTTGGCCCGGCGTTCGGCAAAGGCCAGTTCAACGCCGTCGTCTCCGGTCATCGCGATCCGCTCCACGGCCACCCCCAGAGACCTCAGAAGCCGCGGCGTCACCTGACGCTCACGCACCAGGATGAGATCAACCAACGGGAGCACCTGCCTGAGCCGGTCCAGGAGATCCGTGTCCTCGATGGACCCAACCCCCTGTCCCAACATCGCGGTCGGCTTGCCAAGCTGCGCGGCGTACTCCAGCAGATCGAGCGTCCTCATCAGGTGCGGCTTGTCGTAATCGCTGAGATAGCCTCCTCCAGTTGTCACAACCATGTCCGCCTGGCGGACCGCCTCTAACAGCCGCCCCGCGGGCTGTTCCGGCGAAACCGGCTCCGGCCGGCCGGCGCTGCTCGCGGCCTGGTCCCTTGAGTCTTGAACCCGTTGCCAACCCCTGGCGACCTCGCGCAACTCGAGCAGGCAGCGCAGCAGGCCGGTGGGTATCATCCGGTGGAGCGCCGCCGCCAGTGTCCCCTCGCGCAACCAGCCCCCGCTTCGGCCGGAAAGGACCGCATTGGCCATCGGCGCGTAGAAGTACAACAGGTGCGGCGCGTCCGTTAGCACGTCAAGCCGCGCGCCGGGAAAAATCCGCGCGAGCCTGTGCAGGGCGACCTGTAGCAGCGCGACATTGCCCTTGTTCCGCATGCTGTGAATCACCTGGTCTATCAGGACCCGCATCGGCTTGTGCTCGTCCCCGGGCGGCTTCAATATGCCCCACGGCCTCTGATGACCGCCGGAAGGGTCCGCACGAAGAGAATCTGCATATCCAGCAACACGCTGTAGTTGCGGATGTAGTGCATGTCCAGGTTTACTCGTTCCTCGTACGTTAGGTCAGACCGGCCGTTCACCTGCCAGAATCCGGTGATGCCGGGCTTCACGGTCAGAAGGTTGAGCTTGTGACGGCCGTACTTCTCGGTCTCCTCAGCGGTGATCATGCGGGGACCGACCAGGCTCATCTGCCCCCGGAGCACGTTGAACAACTGAGGCAACTCATCCAGGCTGTACTTGCGAAGCACCCGGCCCACTTTCGTCACGCGCGGGTCCTCTCTCAGCTTGTGATTGGAGGTGAGTTCCTCCAGCAGTTCCGGCCGGCTCCGCAGCAGCGCGTCGCCGTTCACGCGCATGGTTCTGAACTTGAAGGCGTCGAACTGGCGCCCGGACACCCCCATAACCCGCCTCCGGTGAAGCACCGGCCCGGGGGACTCCAACCGGATCAGCAATGCGATCAGCAGCATGAGGGGCCAAAGCACCATCAGCCCGACTACGGTCAGGGAGTGCTCAACCAGCGTCTTCACCATCGCCTGGCGCCGCTCAAGCCGCACTTTGTTGATGCTCATCAGTGGCACGCTCCCCACGTTGCTCACCCGCATCCCCGTGGTAAGGAGTTCGTAGAGCCCGGAGGAGAGCCGCAGATGCGCGCCCGGCGCCGCCGCCACGTCCTCGCACAGCCGGAGCAACTCCTCCCGGCTCAGTGAGGTGATGGCGACGATCACATCCACTTCCTTGTGTTCCCTGATAATCTCCCGGATCTCGCTCACCGCCCCCAGCACGGGCAGTCCCTCAAGCCGGTCCGGCCGGTCCTGACTTCCGGCGCAGGCAACGAAGCCGGCGAGCCTCAAGCCCGAGGCTCTCCAGTTCTTCAGTTCCGCGGCCAGAGCCACGGCCTCCTGGTTTGTTCCCACCACCACCGCCGGCGCCAGCAGGTACCCCCGCTGCCGCGCGGCATAGGCCAAACGCCGGCAGACGAACCTTCCCACGGCGACCGTTGCGAAGGAAAGCGGCCACGCCGCAATGACCCAAAGGCGGGAAACCACGAACTGAGGCTGGATGAACGTGCCCACTATGATGATGATCGTGGCCGCTGAACAGGCCTGAAACACGCGGGAGTACTCCATCAGTCCACCCAACAGGAGACGCTCGTGGTAGAGCCCGAACACTGCGAATACCAGCACACCCATCGGCACCAGCAGCGTAACCAGTTGCGGGTAGTACATCGGGTCGGGCACGACCTCCGGCGAGACGGAGACGCCCATGTCGAACCGGACCCAGAAACTGATTCTGAAGGCAGCGCCCAGCGCGAAGGCGTCCGCCAGCACCAGAAGGAGTTTGAACAGCAGCCGCTGCGCCTCCTGCGACAAGGCCGGCGCGTTGGGGTACGGCACCGCCCTGGCGGCCGCGGCAAATGTGGAACTGTGTGCGTTCATCTTCGAGACCTCGTGGTGGAAGGGTGGTCAGGGCACGTCGGGATGCTGGATTATGCCCGCAGGCCGGAACAGGACCGCCAGCCGGTCGTAGAACAGCGCCATGGCGGCCGCCGTGAACGGCAGGGTGATCGCGTCTATGGGCAGCCTGTACCTGATCAAGGCCCAGCTAAGCAGGTGGATCAGCGTATAGAGCGCAGCCACAAGCAGCACGAAAAATCTGGCCCGCCGGGCCCGGTCACCGAACCCGTTCGCGCGGCCCAGGCCGAACAGCACCATCGCCACTCCGGCCGCCAGAAACGGAACATAGATCCCGAACGAGAGGATTCTCACGTAGTTGCTCACAGAGCCGGAACTGGCCGACGGCCAGAACTTGAAGTACTCGCGCATCCGGCTCACTGAGAGGCGCAGGTATCTTGCCGGGTCGCTCCACGCGAAGCCGAGGCCCCGCGACAGCAACGCCCGGTCCAGCGCGGCTTCATTCAGCGGGCGCAGCTCGGTTGGGATCAGGTCGCCGTAGGTGGGCCCGCCTTCCGGCAGCAGGGGGAGGAACTCCGAGCCATGCACAGGATGGTTTGCCCAGAAGAACGCGAATCCGGCGTTGGTGTTGAGGAGGACGAATTCATGGAACGCTCTGTAGTTCCTCACGGTCCATGGCAGGATGAGCAGAACGATCACAGCGCAGGCTACCGCGGCCCGCTTCGCGGCCTGCACCAACTGCCGCCCGCGCGGGTTCCCTTGCGCAACACCGCGCCGGACCGCATGCCATACCAGCCACGCGAGGATCGCCGGGACCAGCAGCAGCGCCACTTGCCGCAGCAGCACGGCGGCGCCCATGGCGATGCCCAGCAGCGCCCACGTGCCAGCCGTGGACTGCGGGCCACGCGCCGCCGAGCGCACCGTCATCACGGTACAGAGATCGACGATCCAGAGCATGGCCACGATGTAAAGCGACTCGGTCATCAAGGCGCCCGAGTAGAAGACGAAGTACCCGTTGCAGCAGGCGAGCACCGCGGCGATCAAACCGACACGACGGCTGAACAACCGGTTGCCGATGCGGAATGTGAGCCAGGACTGAAGCACTCCCGCCGCCAGGGCCTGGATCAACCTGGCCGCCAGCGGGCTCGGGCCGAACACCGTGTAGGTCCCGGCCAGGAACAGAACGTAGAGGAAACTCCAGTGCGCCGTGGGCTCACCCGCGGCCGTGGCCGGCCACCAGCCGGTCTCGAAACTGAAACCGTGCCCCTCGAGAACCCGCATGGCCAGAGTGTGGTAGGAAACCTGGTCCGCGATGCCCGGCAGCGGTTCCACGGCGTTCCCCTGGTACAGGGCCGCAGCGATTCTGAGAATGACTGCCGCCAGGGCGATCAGGGCCAGAACCCTGTTTGAGGCCGTTCGATGTATCGTCTTCGAAAGCACCGGTGCTCTCTCTGCCGTACTGCCGTCTACTGGCTGAAGCTTCGGGCCGTCTCGCCAAGCCTGTGCCAGACCCGCGCCAGGAAGTCGGGCTTGGCCGCGCCGGCTCCGTTGAGCCGGACAGTAGGGCGGCGCTTCGGCGCGGACCGGACTTTCTGCGCCCAGGCCCACCAGCCATCCTGGATCTGGAAGTTGGCGTAATCCGGGTGCTGCATGACCAGGAGCCGGAACACGGCCTCGATATGAGGGACTTCCAGTTCGTCCTTGCCCATCGTCCGCAGGCTGATCCCGTCCATGACGTCCTGCCCGAATCCACTGTACTTCCAGCCGAAATCGTCGAACAGGATCCAGCCTCCCTTCTTCAGCAGTTTGTCCACCGCGAAGAACGCAAGGCCGTCAATCGTCCAGTTCTTGGCGCCGTCGATGAAACAGAGATCGTATATGGGCCGGCAGCCGCTCCCGCCCGACTGCTCCTCGATCCTCTTCTTGAGGAACCACGTGTAGGAGGTCTGCTCGCGAGCAACCGTGACGTACTTCTCCAGCCCGGTCCGCTTCAGTAGCTCTTCGATGGACGGCTTCTGCCATTCTCTTGCGGCGAGCAAGTCCACCGAGGTCAGGTGCCCGCCGCCCAGTTCGTCCAGCGCGGCGGCGATATAGCAGCTTGAAACGCCGTGGGCGAATCCCAGTTCCACGACGCTCGAGACGCGATTGCGGATGATAAACTCGTGCAACAAGCGCGCCCTGTCAGGTTCCATGAAGGGGATACTCTTCAGGTGGGCGTGGACTTCTTCAAACCTCATCGCCCGCTCCCGCTATCCGCGCAAACCGCCTCCCGGCCCAGGGCGCCGATGTAGATCTGCGTCAGGCCCCGGGCGACGGCGCCCCACTGATGCCTGTGCTCGACCATCTGCCGGCCTGCACGTCCCAACCTCGTTTGAAGCCGCGGGTCCCCGAGCACGCCAAGGATGGAGGCCGCCATGTCGTCAGGACCACGGGCCACCAGGACGTCGTGGCCGGCGCGGACCTCAAGCGCCGCAACAGCCTCCGGCGTCGCCACCACCGGCAGGCCGCAGGCGAGCGCTTCCAGGACCTTGTTCTGAATGCCGGCCGCATAGCGGGCAGGAGCCACCGCGAGCGTCGCCCGGCGGAGAAACGGGCGTATGTCGGCCACCGTCCCGGTGACAACAACCCGCGATTCGCGCGCCGGAAGGGACGCGCCTGCTTGCGCCTGTCCACCGGCCCAGGGAACCCCCAACCTGCGGACTTCCTCCGGCGGGTCCTTCCCCACAATCCAGAGCCGCGTGTCAGGAAGCCGCGACCAGACCCTGGGCATTACTTCCTTCACCAGGTGCGCGACCGCGGTGACGTTGGCGTGGTAGCTCATCTTGCCGGAGACCACGATGACGCCGGCCTCGCGCGGCCCTTCCGGCGGCGCGAAGTAGTCCAGATCGACACCGTTGGGAACCACATGGACGCGGTCCCCCACCGAACCCGCGGCCCCGTTGCCGCCAGGCGAACCCCACCGCCCTGCCAGTTTCAGCAGGTCCAGCCGGTCCTGGTCCGAGGTGACCAGCACACGGTCGAAACGTGAACACAGATGCCCCTCGTACCTCTCTGTGCGTCGCAGGTCGAGTCTGGCTGCCAGGCGCGACCGGCGGGCCAGGCTCTCCCGGGCAGCCTGCCGGAACAGACTGCTGATGCAGTCTACGCTGTCCCAGATGACCGCGGGGCGCTCAGCGCCGCGGCCGGCCGTGGCCCGCCTCAGAAGCAGGCCGTACCGCACTCCCCGGATGTGCTCGACGTGAACGACATCGAACCGCGTCCGCCCGGTCAGCCTCACCAGCCGCCTGGCCAGGGCCGGGCTCCAACTGTAGCAGGCTTGAAAGGGCCGCCGGCCGGGGAGCGCCTTGACGCAGTTCCACAGGGAGCGGAGCACAGGCATCTTCTCGGCGATCACTCCGTCCAGTTGCGGAGCCAGGGCCTGGATCTCCCCGGCTTCTTCATGGTCTGTGTACAGCGTGGCCAGCGAAACGCTGTGTCCTTCGCCCAGCAGGGCCCGGATGAGGTGAAACGGACGAGTCCGGATCCGGGTGGGCGCATACGGCGCCACGAACAGCACCCTCAGTGGTATATCTGGTCCCACGCTGCGTACACCCTCTTCCAGTCGTAGCGGGTTTCCACGGTTGTCCGGCCGTTCTCCGAGAGGCGCCCGCCCAGATCGCGGTTGCGAAGCACCTCGATAACGCCAGCCGCAAATGACTCTTCATCGTCGGCCAGCAGGAGGTTCTCGCCGGGCTGCGACTCGATGCCTTCGGCCCCGATCGTCGTCGATACCACGGGGAGCTTCCAGCACCACGCGTCCAGTATCTTCACCCTCATGCCGGCGCCCGACCTGAGAGGAACAATGAAGACCGCCGTCTCCGACAGGTGCCGGGCCAGGTCGGACACGAACCCCGCCACTTCGACCCGGGCTTCCCTCGCAAGCTCAGCCAGCCGCCGGGGAGGTTTTCTGCCGATCACGGTAAGTACCGCCTCGGGCGCCGCGGCCGCCACCCTGGGCCAGATGGAATCCGCGAACCACGCGATCCCGTCCGCATTGGGAGGCCAGTGCATTCCCCCCAGGAAAGTCACCCGGAATGGCGAGGGCCGGGGGACCGGCGGGCACGCTCCCGGGTCCGTCGCGATCGGGATGACCTTGTCACGCCCGTTAGCCGCTGCGCTACCCTGCGACAACGCGCGGCGGTCGGAGTCAGTCACCCAGACCACTTTGCCGAACCCTGCGCAGGCGTCCCGCTCAAAGCCTTCCAGTTTTGCGGCCTCACGTCCCACCATGGAGCGCACCAGCGGGTTTCGGGCTTCCTGCGCCAGCCGCCGGGCGGCCAGGAATACGGCGTTGTGCTGGTCGAGCACTTTCAGAGGAACACCGTCACAGGCCAGTCCGTAAGGAGCCATCCAGAGCTGGTCCGCATGGACCGCATCGAACGAGCGAGAGCCGGCCGCGGCTTCAACTATTCGCCACATCCCGGCCTCGTCGTCGCGGCGAATGAGGAAGGGAGTGGGCGAGAAGAGGCTCGCGAGCCCGGCCGACACGTCCTTCATCCGCGAGCGCACAAGCGGAACCGTCTCCACGCCGGAGCAGAATCGCTCCAGTTCCTTGATGCTCTCGCCGCTGTCCCCCGCCCTGCTGAAACACACAACTGAAACCTGGTGCCCGGCTTGCGCCAGGTGCCGGAGCACGTAGTGGGACCGGACCTTGGGCCCGGCATCCAGCGGCCACGGCAGAAGCTGGGTTAGGAAAAGGATGCGCACGGTTTCAGATACCGGCCCCGGTCAGCAGGCCTGGGCCCGCGCGGCCGTCTCCCGGCTCAGACGCGTCAACACGCCAACACCGCCGATGAAAATCCAGAACAGCAGGCTGGACCTGAGGCCGCCCACACCGATGTTGTAGTAGAACGGCAGGATCCAGTCGGCAAGCATCCCCGAAGCGATCGTGCCTGCCAGGCCGGCCAACGCCCCCAGGATGTAGGCTTCGCCGAAGTCCCGGTGGAAGTGCCTGCGCAAGCTCCAGGCCGCGGACGCCATCTCATACATCAGCCAGCCAAACAGGGCGACCCCCACGAAGCCGAGTTGCGCTGCCAGGTCCAGGTACTGGTTGTGCGAGTTGAAACGGACGTACCAGCCCAGGATCGGCCTGGTGCTGACCTCGTGGTAGTAGTTCGCGGGACCCAGCCCAAGCAACGGGTTGGCCTTGATGAGCGGCCAGAGGACTCGCGCCGCCTCCATGCGCGTCATGGCGCTGTACCCCTCCTGCTCCGGGGTGATCGAGGTCATGCCCGGCGCGAAATACAGGAAGGTCAAGGCCGCCAGCGCGCCGGTAATAACGGCCATGCGAGGGACGCGGAAAAGCAGCAGCACGAGGACGACAATCAGCGGCGGCAGCCAACCCGAGACCCATGCCCTGGCCAGAACGAGCCCCCGAAACAGCGCGAGTGCCGTGATCGAGGCCAGCATGAGCCTGCTCATGGTCCCCATCCCGCGGTTAAAGAGCGCCTGACTGAGGCTGATCGCCACCAGCCAGGTCCAGCAGACGCTGCCAATTGTCTCCGTGTGCGCCATCCTGGCTACCTGCTGAAACGGACCGCCGAGGATCCGCCCGCCAAGCTCGGCGCCCACGAGCACCACTGCTCCGGCGCCAACGAACAGCCATGCGAGCCGCTTCAGGCGGGCCACGTCTCCGATGAGGTCCGGCACGATCAGGAACAACCCCACAGACAGACCGATGATCATGAGCTGCGCCGCCTGCGCTCCAATCGGCGCGGACATAGTGTGGCGCAGCGGAAACTGGGCATACGCGAAGGAACCCACCGCGCACGCCGCGAACGCCAGGGCAGCAAGCACCAGCCGGGATGATTCCAGCACCTCGGTCCTGCGGCGCAGCGCAACGCTCACGGTCCACATGCCGGCTATGAACGCCGCCAGGATAAAGACGATGTTCAGAGGGGCCCTGGCCGAATCGCCGAACTGGTAGGGCGCCGCAACGGCCGTCACAACCAGGACCGCCAGACCCAGGAACTGGTATCCGGACTGCACGCTTACGGCCAGCAACCCCGCCACCAGGACGAGCGCCGCCAGCATGGCCTTCTGATATGTGTGGGCAGGCACGGCAAAGCCCACCCACACAGACAGCGCCACCAGGCATGTAAGCCCCAGGAGCCTGGCGGCGGCCCAGGGGCTCATAGGGGACTCCAAAGCTCGCTGCGGATGGGACACGCTCGCTATGAACTCTGAAGTGCTGCGTCGCGCGCCGGCGCCGGAGCCCGGCTGGCCTGCCGCCTGCCGCCCAGCGCCCACTGCATGTGTTCCAGTCCGACCCTTAGGGCGCGCTTGAAGGTGCGGTAGTCGCCCAACAGCATCTTGACGTAGGTCCAGGCCGGACCCGGCCGGAAGGCCCACTCACGGAACGCCCGCCGCTGCCAGTACAACAGGTCCTCGGAGGACAGGTTGTCGTACTGCAAGACGGTCTCCTTGTCCATGTCCACCTGTTCCCACCTGGTGCCTTCCTTGAACCACCCCTTCTCGACCACCTCGAAGAAGAACGGAGTCCCCGGGTACGGGGCGGCCACGTGGAAAAGCGCCAGCTCAAGCGGCAGTTGCTTGGCCAGGTCGATCGTCTCGCGGATCGTCGCCACGGTCTCACCTGGCAAACCGATGATGAAGTAGCCCCAGTTGCGGATCCCGGCGTTCCGGGCCCACGTAAGGGCTGCCTGCGCCTTGTTGGGATTGGCGCCCTTGCCGGCCTTTCTGAGGACCAGCTCGTTGCCGCTCTCGATGCCCCAGGAGATCATCCAGCAACCCGCCCGGCCCATCAGCCTGAGCATCTCCTCGTCCACGTAGTCGACGCGGCTGTTACAGGTCCACCTGAGCTTGAGCCCCTCCTTCAGGATGGCCTCGCAGATACCCATAACCTGATCCCGGTTGACGGTGAAAAGGTCCGCGTACATGTGGATATTGCGGATCCCCCTGGCATACAGCACGCGAAGCTCCTCCAGCACTCTCTCCGGACTGAGCAGCCTGACCGAGTACTGATACGAGACGTGCTTGATGCAGTACTTGCATCCGGCGGGGCACCCTCTGCTGGTCAACACGAAACAGAAGGGACCCTTCATC
>JBBITL010000028.1:0-51511 GCA_037440765.1 Solibacteraceae bacterium | reverse complement strand
CTGGGGCAGCCGGTTGCCAGCTATCGGACTGCCGGTAGTCGGGTCTCTGAGCGTGATGAGCCTGGCGGTGACCGAATCGTAGCTCTCCGAGAAGTTCCCGTTCCGCTCGGCTTCCGTCGGGAAGGTCATGGTGGAGACCGCCGAGCTGTTCCGCAACAGCATGTCGTGGGAAACGAAGAAGAACAGCTTGTTGCGGTCCCTGTTGAACCCGGTGCCGGGGATGATAACCGGGCCGCCGATTGTGTAGCCGGGGTTCTTGTAGCGATAGCGCGGCTTTGTGACGCCCAGGCGGTTGTTGTTCCAGGCGTTCGCGTTGAAGATCTCGTGGCGCCAGAAGTAGTAGGCCGACCCGTGGAAGTCCCGGGACCCGCTCTTGATGGAGACGCTCATCTGGCCTCCGGAGCGGGCGCCGAACTCCGCCTGTGAGCCGTTCAGCATCACTCTGACTTCGCCGATGGCGTCCACGCTGGGGGTGATGAATCCAGAACCTCCGACGAAGCCCACATCCTGGTTCGGGACGCCGTCGAGAGTCACCAGAAACTGTCCTGCCTGGCCGCCGTTTACCTGAGGCGCACCCGCCTCGCCCGGCGCGTTGCGGTCGCTGGTGTCGACGACCCCCGGCATCAGCCTGAGCAGCCCCAGATAGTCGCGCCCGCGGTTGGGCATCGTCTCCACCTGGACGGGATTGATGAAGCCGGATCGCTCCGAGCTGGCCGTCTGCACCCGCGCCGCTTCGGCCGAGACTTCAATCGCAGTTGCCAGGTCTCCAATCTGCAACTCGATCCGGCGCAGGTCCACGCGCTCGCTCGGACTGACAACAATGCCGCTCTGCCTGTACGTCTGAAAGCCAGCCCGCTCAACCGTGAGGTTGTATTCGCCGGCAAACAGGTTCGGAAACACGAAGCTTCCGGTTGCCTCTGACACAAACTCGCGTGTGTTCCTGCTCAGCACGTGAACCAATTGAACCCTGGCGCCCGCGACGGACGCTCCCGCCGGGTCGACTACAATACCTGATACCTGGCCGGTCTGGCTCTGACCCCAGCCAGGCAGCGCAGCCGCCAACACCGCCAGCAGCAGTACTGGAAAACGCGTCCGTTCGAATCCTTTTGCTTGCATACAACCTGACGACCAACCCTTTCTCTGATTTTGGCCTGCATCGGGCAGGGCCAAGCCCTTCTGTCGGGCCTGCTGCAGCCAGCGTACCCCCCCGGGGACGGAAAAACGCAATGGCTTTATCAGAAAAGGTCGGGCGTGAACGTTAACGGCTTTTTTTCAGCGACTTACCAGCCGTTAACGGAGCTCCTCCGGCCTGCCTGGCCGAACCGATAAGACCGCTAACGATGCCTGCCTGAAAGCATCCCTATATAATGGGCGCATGGCATCCGCTCTGTCGCCCGACCAGCAGGCGCAGATCGAGCGTATTCTCGCTGACGAGTTGTTCAGCCACAGCCAGCGCTGCACCGCCTTCCTGCGCTTCGTCGCTGAGCAGGGCCAGTCCCCTGCCCGGGAGCCACTCACTGAGCGGACCATCGGCATCAAGGTGCACGGCCGTCCTCCGGACTACGATACTGAGGCCGATCCAATTGTTCGCGTAACGGCCAGCGAGGTCCGCAAGAGGCTCGGCCAGTACTACGATAATCCTGCGCATGCGGGGGAACTGCGTGTAGTGGTGCACAGGGGTTCCTACCTGGCCGAGTTCCTCCCGCCGGAGATGCCGTTGGCGCAGCGGTCAGTGGTCAGTACGGCCGAGCCGGTGACCCTTCAACTGGGGCCGGCAACGGCCTTGCGGCGCCGAGCGCGCCCGGGCCTGCTGCTGGCCGCGCTCCTCGTCCTGCTGGCGGCCGCCGGGTTCTGGCTTGTGCGATCGCGTCCGTCGGATTTGGAGCGGTTCTGGGCGCCGGTGTTGGGCGGCCAGCCGCGCGTCCTGCTCTGCTACGAGCGGACAACGGAGAACTGGCGGATCCTCAACGGCGCCGAGCCAGTGCTCGGATGGACCGACAGGTTGACCGCTGAGCCGGACGGTGAGATGCCCTGGGCCACGTTCGCCAGGGTCTTCGTCGACCGGGGGCAGATCCCCGCCCTTACACGCGCTTCCGAGTTCCTCGGCAGCAGGGGCAAGCGCGTCTCGGTCGTGGAAGCGTCGGATCTGTCGATGCGCGACCTGCGCCAGACCGCGGCGGTCATCCTGGGCGGATTCAACAACAGGTGGACAGAGCGGCTGCTTCCACAAGCCCGGTTCTACTTCTCCGGAGAAGGGACCTTGAGGTTTGTCGCCGACCGGATGCACCCGGCCAGCAGGCAGTGGAACTTCGACACCAGGGTCACCAGGGAGAAGGACTTCATCATCATCTCCCGCGTCTGGGATCCGGAGGCCGGCCGCACTGCGCTGCTGGCCGGCGGATTCAGCTATTGGGGCACGGAAGCCGCGGTGGAGTTCCTCACGAATCCGGATCACCTGCAAGCCGCCTTGAGACAAATCCCCGGCGGGTGGGAAGGCAGGAACCTACAGTTGGTCCTGTGGTGCTCGGTGGTGCAGGGGGCTTCGGACTTCCCCAAGTTTCTCGCGGCTCACGCGTGGTGACGCTCCCGCCCGCTCCGGCGGCAGCGCGCGCCCGCCGGGCCGTTAAACAGGGTGCTGAAGAAGGCCGCTTCGCCCGCGGAAGACAGGCGGGGACGCCTGTCCCGCACCGCAGACTCAGCGGCTTGCGGTCCACGCGGGATAGGCCTCTTGGCCTGCCGGGGCCTTTTTCAGCAGCCCGCTAAAGCCCAAGTGGACGGGGGCTGCCGGCGAGCGACCGCAGGAAGCTGTCGGCGGCGGGAGAGAGCGTGCGCCCGCTTTTGCGCAGAACGCCGATCTCGCGCGTGAGCATCGGCTCCCGCAGCGGGCGTGAGCGCAGGCCCGTCAGCTCGCCCATCTCAAGAGCCGCCGACGGAAGCACGGCCACGCCCAGGCCGGCCCGCACCAGACCCGCCGCGGTGGACATCAGCGTGACTTCGTATTCGGGCGACGCCGTGACGCCGAGCGAGTCCAGCGCCCTGTCCAGAAGGTGGCGCACGCTGCTCTCCGGACTGAGCAGAATCAGCGGAAAACCCGTCAGGTCACTCAACCCGATCTGCTTCTTGCGCAGCAACGGGGAGCCGGCCGACATGACCAGGCTCATATGGTCTTTGAAGAGCAGCGTGAAGTCGAGGTCGGCGGCGGCATCCTCCGGACTCCCTATGCCGAGGTCAACCTCTTCGGCCCTCACCATCGACACAACCTGCTGCTCGACTGTGTCCCGCACCACCACCGAAACGCCCGGGTATTGCCTCCGGAACCCCGCGATGACGCGCGGCAGGAGCGTGGCGGAGATCGAGGGCAGCGCCGCCACCCTGACGACACCCTTGCTCCTGGTGGAGAGCGCCTTGGCGCTGGCAACGACAGCGTCGATTTCCGCCAGCAGTTTCTCGAACACCGGCGCCAGTTCCTCGCCCACGCGCGTCAGCCGCACGCTCCTGGTGTTGCGGTCGAGCAACCGCACCGTCAGCGTCTCCTCAAGCTGGCGGATCTGGACCGTCAGCGCCGGCTGCGAGACGTTCAGCAGCCGCGCCGCCCGGGTGAAACTGCACAACCGGGCCACTGCGACGAAGGCTTCCAGGTGCCGCAGGTTGACGCTCATGGTTCCCTCAGCGAAGGATGTTGGCGGCCTGAGCCTCTTTCACGATGCGGCCGGCGTCGTCCCGGAGCAGGAAGCGCTGCTCCACCAGCCGTTCGGCCGCCGCTGCGACCCGCTCGACGTACGCCGCGTGCGTGCCGTAGCGCTCCTCCAGCGACGGCCGCGGGTCGCCTGACGCCTGCCGCTCGGCCTTGGTCCGGGCGAACGGGATGAAGCCGCCGGCAAAGCCGCAGGTCCTCCCTTCCCGGTAGCCTGACGCAGTCACGTTCCATCCCAGATACGTGCCGAGCGGCGCCTGGTGCAGCGGGGACGGGATTCCGCCCACTTCGTTGCCGTCGGCGTCGGTCGCCGGAACCAGCATCGGCACCCTGCCCCGGATGATGGGCGGCTGCACCGACACGCGCCCCGACAGATCGTTGTAACGGAACTCCGGCCCCAGGTAGTGGTCAGGCAGTTCGTTGAGCAGGTTGTCCGGAAGCGGCGCCCCCGGAATGGCCGGGAAGCGCATGGCCGCCCGGACCGGAGCGACCAGTTCGCCGCGATCGAGCCTGGGGTAGCGGCTGTCGGGAGGCGGCGTGCCCTTCACCACCCATTCGATCAGCGCCCGCCTGAGGGCGCGCATGGTCTCGGAAACCGAGTTGGGATTGGCCGGAAGCGTGCAGCCGCGGGGCGGTTGCACCTGGACGTCGAACCCGCCGCTCCCCCCGCCGTGCGTCACGCCGGGGAAGTAGTAGCGGCGCACTTCCGCCGGCAGCGGTATATCCACATCCGCCCTGGTGCCCACCAGGCCGGGCGACATCCGCAGTCCCCAGAACTCGGCCGATCCGAACGTCTCCATGACCTTGGGGCAGGTCCCGGTGGCCCGGCAGCGGTCCAGCAGGGACGCCTCCGGCCGGTTGCGCAGCTGGTCACGGTAGGAGCCCCACCACAGAACGCCTTCGCTGCCGATGTGGAAGGGTTCGGCGGCTCCACCCGGGACAGCGAAGCGGAAATTGATCGGGAGTTGCCGGCCGGCGATGTTCGGGTTGACACCATCCCATACGACGCGGCCATCCTCGTCCCGGTTGAAGCCAAGGTGGAGGAACGTCCTGATGAAGTTGCCCGACTGCGAAGTGCCCGAGCCGATGGCATGCCTGATCCTGCCGGCCAGCGGGCTGGCGTTCCCTTGCTCATCGCGCCGCGCATGCCGGAAGAACGAAACCAGATCGCGCGTCGCCGCCAGGCCGATTCCGAGGACCAGGGGGTCCCTGGCGGTGTAAACAAGCTGATACAGCTGGTCGGCCCGGAACCCGCCCTTCAGGCAGACCCTGGCGGGATCCGGCTTGCCTGGAAAAGGCGCCTGGCTGCAATCGGCGAAGGCCCAGTCCGCACTCGGAACCGGAATGAGCTGGCCATCGTCGGAGGCCTGCCTGGTCAGCAGCGCGCGGCTCGTATCGAGCGAGGCCGGACGTTGATACAACAGCCCTCCGAACCCGGTTGCCAGCGAAGCTGTGCTGGATCCCGCCGGCAGGTTGCTCAGACGCGCCATCACGGGTCCCGTAATGCTGGAGCCGTCGGCGTTCCGCGCCACCGGAACCGTGATGGTCTCCAGCCCCGCCCTGGGCGCCAGGTCGCCCTGCCAGCCGCTGCTGAGCAGAACGTGCCCCGCGGCCATGTCGTCGGGGAACAGGCGCGCGTTCAGGGGCGAGTTGCCCCGGTTCGGGACCTCGTAAAGAAGCACGCCGCTGATCCTGGACGCGTCCGAAGGCAGCAGGAGCGTGAATGTTGCCGAATACTCGACCCGCCCCCGGGCGTTGCGCGGCGCAAGCTGGATGTCGTTGATGATCGCGTTGTGCGGTTGCTTCGGATCGAGTTCCCCGAAGAACGTTCCCGCCAGCCTCAGATACTGACTGTTTTCAGCGAGCGGCGTCCTGCTCTCCACCACGATGCGTGTCACGCGAGCCTGCGCTGGAACTTGCAGCAGGAAGAAGCTCAGAACGAGCGCTACCGTTCTGACCGGTCCCATATGAGTCTGTCCTCCCTCAGCGGCCGCATGCCCGTCAGCGGGCCGGCGCGCTCGGTCTCGTGAAGAACTTCTCGAAGAAGGCCAGCTTGGCCTTGTCGCCGGCTACCGGGATCACGGCCGTTTTGTCGCCGATCCGCATGGTGGTTTCCGGCTGCTCGCTGACCGCCGGCCAGCGGGGGAGGCCGGAGCCGTTGGGGTCGCCCGTGGTGATGAAGTTCACCCAGTAGGAGGACATCTGGTCCGCAATCTTATGGTCCTGCGCCGTGAACGGCCGGTCCGACATGGCCAGCGCGTTCATGGAGTAGGGGACCTCCGAGGTGTGGAACGCGCCGTAGGTCCCTGCGTCCGGCCCCGGCATGGGATGGACCCAGAAGTAGGTGTAGGCCCTGGTCCTGGCGGTCTTGCCGCGGTTCACGGCCCAAAGGTACATGGAGACGCGCGCCTGGTCCCAGGAACTTTCGTTCTGCGAAACGCGCGCCTGGGCGTCGTCCTCGCCGGGGTAGAGCTTCAGAAACTCGCCGGCCAGGTCCCGGTACCTGGTCTGCGCCTGCTTCCGGTAAGCCTCCGCCGTGATGGTGGGACTCGGCGTTCCCCCGCCTTCGTGCATGTTGCAGCCGGTCAGAGTGGGAACGTCGTTCTGCCTGCCTTGGGCGAAGATCCCGGCGACCGGCGCCGGCAGCACGTACCCGTCGACAACCACGCCGAACCGGAAGGGAGAGGCCATCGGGCTGGCGGCCTGCCCGCCGTCACCCGGCACGGGCGCGGTCAGTTCCTGCCAGGACATCTTCCGCAGGTCCGCCAGCGACTTTGCGCCCTTGGCCTCGGCGAATTTCACGCCAAGCTGCTCCTGCTCGGCCAGCGTCCGGGCGCCCATCGGGCCGCTCGCCACGCCGGAGCCGCTCTGGGCTATGGCCCGGTGGAACAGCCCCTTGGCCAGCGTCGTGGCGGTGAGGCTGTGCGTGTTGGAAGCGCCTGCTGACTGCCCACCCACGGTCACGCGTCCGGGATCGCCCCCGAACGCCGCGATGTTCGCCTGGATCCAGCGCAGGGCCGCCACCAGATCGAGCAGCGCGTAGTTGCCCGACGCCTGGTAGGAAGCCTCCGCCGTCAACTCCGGATGCGTGAAGAACCCCAGGATGCCCAGGCGGTAGTTGACCGTCACCACCACGATGCCTTTCTTCGCCAGCCCCTCCCCGTCATAGACCGGCACGGCGCCCGAGCCTTCCGTGTTGGCGCCGCCGTGTATGTACATGTAGACCGGACGCTTCTCGCCGGCGGCCTTGGCCGGTGTCCAGACGTTGAGGTACAGGCAGTCCTCGCTGACCTCGGTGTGCGTCATGAACTCATAGGTCCAGGGCTTACGCTCCTTGACGATGGTCTGCATGCAGCTTCTGCCGAACTCGGCCGCCTTCCTGACCCCCTGCCAGGGGATCACGGGCATCGGCGCCCGCCAGCGAAGCTCGCCGATCGGCGGCGCCGCGAAGGGCACCCCCTTGAACACAGTGATCGATGGGTCCTTGCCGGCCGTCCCGGCCAGTTGGCCTCCCTCCACCTTCACCGGCTGCTGTATCGCCGCGCCTGTCGACACAGCCAGTACCATCGCCGCCAACAGAGTTTTCACGCTTTCCCCCAGAGGGTGTAAGCTACCAGTCCTGCATGCAGCGTGTCAATACGCCGGGGTTGCGGCGCAGATGAAGTTCGCCGCGTCGTCGATGCTGCCTGAGCCGTTCCAGCGGGCCACCTGAGGATAGGGGCACAGCGGACGTGTGCGGATCGCCTTCCCGCCTGCCGGCTGCGTGGCGACAATCCTGTCCGGAGGGATGCCCTTGGTCACCCACCGGTCGAGCGCGCCCAGGCTGTCGAAAGCGCTGGGACCCGTCCCTCCGGTGCAGTGGCCCATCCCCGGGGCCATGAAGAGGCGGAAGAAGTCAGAAATCTTCCCGGCGCCCCCCATGGCCCGCTCCACGCTCTCGTAGTAGCGGATGGCGTCCTCGGGCGGGACCACCGGGTCGGACCACCCGTGATACACCAGCAACTTCCCGCCGCGATCTCTGAACGCGGAAAGGTCCGGCTGGTTGGCGACGATGTATGCCAGTTTCGCCTCGGCGTAGGCGACGTCGCGGTCGAAGTCGAAGGTGCGCGGGTCCCACATGGGATCATGGAAGACCCAGTAACGCCAGAAGTCCATACGCGCCGGCTCGGACTGGCCCACAAAGTAGCCGGACCAGCCGCCGGCCTGAGTTCCTCCCGACGCCTCGCTCCCCCGGGCCCACCCGGCGAAGATCTGCTCCCCGGTGCGCGGGTTCCGGGCGCCATCGTAGATCCTGCGGACTGCGGCGGCTTCCTGCGCCGTGAGGCAATCCGCGCCTGCCGCGCCCTTGCACAGCAGGGCGGCCGGATCGAACCTGCACCGGCGGGGGTCGTCTATGAGCCCGTCCTTCAGTCCGTCGAGGGCGTCGCAGTACTCCACGGCGGCGCGGTAGATGACGGGCAGCTTGGCGGGCGGGAGTGGATCCGCGGTCCCCTCCCGCAGCGCCAGCCAGGACCACAGGAAGCCGATGTTGAGCCGTACCCGGTTGTTGCCGGGAGCGCCCGCCACGATGCCGTCGTAATCGGCCGGGTAGCGCTGGGCCTCCATCAGTCCCTGCTGGCCGCCGGTGGAGCAGCCGGAGAAGTAGGAATAGGCCGGAAAACGGCCGTAATAGCTGCGAACCACCAGCTTGGCCGTCTCGGTCATTACGTTGACGGCGCGATAGCCCCAGTCGTGGATCTTCTCCGGATGCTCCATGCCGAACTTCAGGTCGGCGCCCTCGTGCCCGGTGTTTGATCCGGCGGTGGCGTAGCCCTGTCTGAGTCCGGACTCCATGGCGGCGTACCCGATGGCGCCGGAATACCCGCCGTTCCCGGTGCCGAGGAACTTGCCGTTCCAGGCCCCGGCCGCAGGGAGCCACACCTCCATCCGGATCTCTGAGTTCGCCACGGGCCGCGCGACCGCCAGCACGCGGCAGAATGCCGGAAAGGGCCGGGCGGCCGCATCAGGCGCGCCGCCGGCTCGCCCGGGAAGGGAGAACGGGCCAGCGGGCACCTGCGTTGCCGCGGCGATTACGGTGTTCGTGATGGTGAGCGCGGCCAGGCCCTCGCAGGAGCCGGCCGCCAACAGAGGCCAAGCCGGCCACGACAAGGCGCAGACGGCGGCGAAACACAGCAACAGGCGGCGGACCATGGCGCGCGCGAGGCTCACCGGAACAGCAGCGGCGCGATGTCGGCGAGCGACTGCCGCCAGACTTTCCACTCGTGGGCGCCGGGGAAGCTCTTGAAGGTCAGCGCGATCTTGTTGCCGCGCAGCTCTTCCACGACTTTGGCCTGAAAGGGCATGCGCGGGTCCTCGGCGCCGCAGGAGAAGTAGAGCAGCCTGAGGCGCTTGTTGGTGGCCGCCGGGTCCTTGTAGAAACCCGGAGAGATCTTCTCGGCATCGAACGGCGCATAGCCGCTGACCCCTCCGAACATCCCCGAGCTGAACTGGCCCACCGTGGCGAAGGTGTCCAGCCGCTTCAGCCCGACGTTAATCGAGATGCCGCCTCCCATCGAGAGGCCGACGATGGCGCGGTTCTCGCGGCCCGTCAGCGCGCGATAGTGCTTCTCGATGAAGGGGATCATGTCGCCGACGATCTCCTTCTCGGCGGTGTCGAAGTTCAGACCCGCGGCCGCGGGGCCGCCTCCCCCGCCCCGTGCGCCTCCGGCGGGCAGGGGGCCACCCGCTTCTAGCGCCGCCACCTGGTTCCAGTTCGCGTTCGGCATCACTACGATCATCGGCCTGGCCTTTCCCTGCGCGATCAGGTTGTCCAGGATCACGTTGGCCACGCCCATATCCCGCCAGGCTTCCTCATCGCCGCCGCCGCCGTGAAACAGGTACATCACGGGGTACCTGGCGCTGCCTCCCTCATAGCCGGCCGGCGTGTAGACCAGCAGGCGCCGGCCCGTCTTCAGCGTGGAAGACTGGTACCAGACCGCTGCTACGGTGCCATGGGGCATCCGGCCGGTCTGATAAAGCGCCGACGCGGCGCCGGGCACCAGCACCGAGTTCAGGTAACGCGTGCCGTCCCGCACCACGTTGTGGTTGCCCGCGTCGAGCATGGTGACGCCGTCCACCGAAAAGGTGTAGTTCCAGATCTCGGCGCCGAGCGGCGGCGTCGTAACGCTCCAGACGCCCGACGAGTCCTTGCTCATCGCCAGGCCGCGTCCGCCTTCCCAGTTCCCATTGACAAGGACCTCGGCCGCCTTGGGCGCGTACAGGCGGAAGGTCACGCGGCCATCCGCGGAGACCTCGGCCGAGCGGGCCGGCGGCGGCTGCTGCGCGAACGTCAGCAGCCCCATAGAAACAGTCAGGATGAGCGGCCTGAATCCGGTCTTCATCTTCGTGCGGCCTCCTTCTTCTTTGGGACACCCTTGGGGTGACAGTCGCTGCACTTCACCCAGTGTATATTGTGCTTGCTGCCGGGCGAGCGGAAGGTGGTGTCCATGGTCTCGACGTCGAGGCCGCAGTTTGACATTTTCGGGTGGCACTCCGCGCAGGAGGCCCTGGTCTTCTGCCCGTGCTTCTGGTGGCAGGACAGGCAGCTTATGCCCTCGTGAACGCCGGTGGGGGTGCGGTCGTCGCCGCTTCCGGCCTGCCGGCTGGCCTCGGCCGCGTGGCACTGGTAGCAAAGCGCCTGCCGCTGGTCCCCGCTCATCCGGACGGCCCGCTGGCCTTCCAGCATAACGGGCAGGGGAAGGTCCGCCACCGGGATATGCCGCTGCGTGCGCCGGTCGTAGAATCCCAGCGACGGGCGGTTGATCTCCTGTTTCGGACCCTCCACCCGGCCATCCACTCCCGCTTTGCTCAGCAGCGGGCCGCTGCGGTGTATGGTGTGGCAGGCCAGGCAGGGCACCGCGGGACGGTCCGCCAGCCGCGTCTCAACCAGCCGCCATGGCCCGCTGCGGTCCAGCGGCGCCACCAGCTCGCGGATTCCGTCCTGGTAGTGCATGCCATGGCACCGCAGACAGTCGTCCATCAGCAGCCTGTCGGTGTTGTGTTTCTGGTCCGTGAAGATGCGCGCGTAGGTGGCGCTGTGCGGACCCGACTGCCACTGCGCGTAGGACTGGCGATGGCACCCCTGGCAGCGCTCCACCATCTTCAGCACGTCGATGTTGCGCATGCGTATCTGCGGCGGCACCTCGCCCTTCAGGTGGTAGTACACCCGGCTGGCGTTGTTCCAGTGGAAGGCCAGGTCCGGCGTGAACGCCCCGCCGTGGCATTCCGCGCAGCCGATCTCCCGGTGGCTGGAGCTGCGCCACTGGTCGTAGAACGCGTTCATCTCGTGGCAGCGCGTGCAGCCGGCGCCGGCGCCGGATTCGTAGTACAGACTCGCACCGGGCACCAGCAGCGCCAGGCCCGCCACCACCAGGCCGGCAATCAAAACGGCCTTCCTCATGCCCGCCCCCTTATGCCCTTCCAGGCCTTGACCAGGTTGTCCGAGGCGTAGTAGGCGATGGCCAATATGGTGAGCACCGGGTTGAACCCGCCGTTGGTTACGTGAACGCTCGCGTCAATCACGTAGACGTTGTCCACGTCATGCAGCCGGCAGTACTTGTCGACCACCGAGGTCTTCGGATCGTCGCCCATGCGGCAGGTGCCCGCCTGGTGCTGACCGGCGCTCAATCCCCGGCCCGGCGGCCTGCGCCAGGTGCGGCGCGCGCCGGCTTCCTTCACCCAGGCATCGGCCTTCTCGGCCATGAACCGTGCGATCTCTATGCTGTGCGGATGCCTGCCGCCCGACAGGCGGGCCACCGGAATGCCCCAGTAGTCGGTGACCTTCGGGTCGGCCTGCACCCGCGCGTCGAAGACCGGCATTTCCTGGGTCGGGCCCATCACCACGACGGTCCGCTTGAATGCGCGGCGCATGAACTCCTTGTGGGCCGCGCCCCAGGGCGGGACATAGGCCGGCACGTAGCCCACGAACTGGTACGGCAGGCGTATGAACTCGTTGGCCAGCATGGCCCCGCCCGCCAGGCCGGGATTCCCGTGCACGTAGTCGCAGACGGCGATTTGCGCGCCGGGCCCCAGATCGTCGTACGTGTCGAAATCGAACAGGCCCGCCGCGCCCGAGTAGGTGTGCCCTTGAAGGTTCCTTCCCACCCAGTCGTGGCGGTTCCCCAGGCCGGTGGGGAACAGCCTGCTCGTCGAGTTCAGAAGGAGCCGCGCCGACTCCACCGCCCCGCCGGCCACAATGATCAGGTCCGCCGTCTGCTGCTGCCGCCTGTCGTCGGCGTCGAAGTACACCACGCCCCTGGCGCGGCCGCTGCCGTCAAGGACGATCTCCCGCGCCATGCATCCGGTGCGGAGCTCGCAGTTGCCCGTCGCCAGCGCCTGGGGTATCACCGTGTTGTGCGTGCCCGTCCGCGCGTCCACCTCGCAGGCGAAGCCCACGCACCAGCGGCAGCGCATGCAGGGGCCGCGCCCGTTATAGGGCACGGTGTTGCGCAGCATGGGAATGTCGAACGGATGCAGGCCCAGCCGCCTGGCCGCCGGGTGCAGCAATTCGTACTCGCGGTTGGGCGGCAGGGGCGGCATGGGGAGAGGCCTCCGGCGGGGCGCTTTGAAGGGGTCGGCCGAGACATCCCCGGAAACCCCCATTTCCCATTCGGCCTTGTCGTAGTACGGCTCCAGGTCGCCGTAACCGACAGGCCAGTCCTCCAGCGTGCTGCCCTCCACGGCCCCGTAGATGGACCTCATCCGGAAGTCCTGCTCCATGAAGCGCCAGGCCATGGCGCCGTAACTGAAGGTGCCGCCGCCCACACAGGCCGCGTTGTTGCTGTAGCCGCTCTCGCTGGCGGCCACGACACGCTCGCTGCCGTCTTCGCCCACCAGCACGCGCGGGTTGCGGCTGTCGTCAGGGCCGAATCCGTTGCCGAGCACCGTGGTGCGCTGGTTGCGCAGATCGTCCTTACGGCAATCGGCGGCCGACTGAAACCTGCCGCGCTCGAGCAGCACAACGCTCAGCCCCGCCGCAGCCAGTTCCTTGGCCACCACTCCGCCGCCGGCGCCCGAGCCCACAATCACAGCGTTGACGTGCTTCAGAGCCATGGCCTCAACCCGCCTTCTTCTCGTATGGCAGGCGGCCGCGCACCGGGGGCGAGGGCAGCCCGAGCATCCTCCAACCCGCCTCGTCCCGGTTGCCGCCGTGACGCGGGTCGCCGTAGTAGCCCTGCATGGTGTGGACCCGGACCAAGGCGAAGAACTCGCTGTCCTTTTCCTGAACTTGCCTGAGAACCTCCTCCTGCTGATCCGGCGGCAGGTCGGCGAACGACTTATGGGAGCGTTCACGGGCGGCCGCCTCGACCCCCGCCACGCCCCGCCGGTACGCCTCCCGGTGCTTCCTGAAGTGCCGGGTCAATTGCAGGTCGATGAAGCGGACCACGCCGGCCTCCGACGCGCCAGGAGAATCATCCTGGGGGATGATCTGCTCGCAGATTGCGTCCACCGTGCGAGCCTCGGCCGCAGTGAAGAACCGCCAGTATGCGCCGCCGCCGGTCCTGCCGCAGGAAACCAGCGACCCGGCGGCCCCCGCCGTGAGCCCCATCCCCAGAAACCGGCGGCGTTTGATGGATGTCCGCTTCATCGCCATGGCCGGTCAGGAGACCCTCAGGAGACGGCTTGCGATCTCGGCGTTTTCCTTGATCTCGTCTTTGACGCGGGGAAACATGCCGACGAAGACACAGTCGGTGGGCTTCAGGCTGTCGAATGCCAGCTTGAAGGCCGCCTCCGGGCTGCGCACCCTGCCCGCCGCCAGGACCTTGAAGGCGAAGCAGGGCTTGGGGGTCTGCCGGAGAACCTTGTACATGCGCGGCGGGTCGTCCTGAAGGTAAACCTCACTGGCCATCTCAGGCAGTTCCCCGCCCAGCAGTCTGCGGAACTCCTCAGGCGTGCGCCGGCGGTTGTAGACGCAGGCAGCATAGAAGTCCACGTCCCAGCCGGCGTCCTCAATCATGGCGATGACTTCGGGGATGTGGCTGCCCACGCCCACCATGGCGCCGGTCTGGCGCACCCTTTTGCAGTACTCCCTGACCACATTCATCTCGCCGGCCCGCCAGGCGTCGTCGGTGTACTCGCCGGCGTGGTATATGGCCAGCGGACTCATGACCTTGACAACCTCGTCCGGGTCGGCCACAGTCTGCACCACCAGGTGCATGTGGCCCCCCTCGGCGCGGAACCGCTCGTAGTCGGCCACGCAGCGGGAGGAGGCGACGGCCTGGTAGCAGTTGATCCCGTGCGCGGCGCACCGCTGCATGACCTCCACAATCCTGGCTGTGGTATACCACTCCCGCATCACCGTGCTGAGGATGCTGTTGAAGTGCGACACCCCGTAAAAGGGGTTCATGCCAAGGACAATCCGGCTGATCTCCACCTTGCCGAACTTGACCTTCGGCGCCTGCACCAGCGCCGGGGGCGGCGCCTGCGCGCCGGTGGGGGCGGATGCAGCGGCCAGGGCCGCCGATTGCAGGAAAAATCGACGGGTGTTCGCCATTGGTCAGCCTCCCATCAGTACCACGCCGCGCCGCTCCGTCCGCCAGGCATGGGGCCCGGCTCCAGATTGCGATCCTCGCCAAGACTATCATCGGCTTCGGCTGAAGGTCAACGAGATTGCGGTAGCGGTCTCCGGAATACGCGCACACTCCCGCGCTTGCCCGGCCGGCTGTTACTCGGCCGGTAAGCTGTTGACGTTGAAACGGATGGACGCTGCTGCTACGTCCCGCTACGTCTGCGCCGGAAGCGCCTTTCTGGCTTCCCGGTCCGGGTCGTTCTTCACCTCGCAGGTGTCGTCGAGGATCATGGTCTCGCCGTTGGCCGAGCTATACCTGGGCCAGTTGGGGAGCCCGCCTCCGTTGGGGTTGCCCGTCTTCATGAATTGCAGCAGCGCGCCCGCCATCTTGGCCGCCAGCGCGCGCGGCCGCGGGCCGCCGCCGGTGTGGCTGATCATCAGGTCGGTGTTGTAGTACCAGAAGCAGATGTCCACGCAATGGAACGCGCGCATGCGGTTGTCGAACAGGGGCGGCTGCCAGGTGAACCAGTCGACGAACACCGGGGCGGGTTGCCTGGACTTGACATCCGCCAGCGCCACCACGCTCTGCCGGTTGCTGCTGACCAGCGACCAGATCTCCACCGGCTTCCGGTCCGGGAAGGCTTTCGCGTAGGCTTCCACCACCTGCCTGGCTTTGTCTCCGAAGCCGGGGCCGAAACCCGCTCTCTCCTTGACTCTTTCGACCACCTGCTCCAGCGTGACCGATTCCAGCGAGGAATCGGCCCAACTGGGCGACTGCTCGTTCATGGTGGAGCTGATGATCATCGGAATGTCGGCGGCCATGGGCGCGGCCTCAGGATCGTAGGGATGCTGGGGCAGGATCTTGCCGTCCACCACAGGGCTGAATCCGCGCATCAAGCCGCCTCCCGGCCCGGCTTCCTTGGCCACGGCCTGCTGCGCCCGCGTGGCGATGGCATAGAAGTCCTTCCAGGGCATGGCCTGGAGCTTGTCCAATTGGCCGGGGCTCAGACGGGCTTCCTTCAGAACCGCGGCGCCCAGTTTCTCGGTGTAGGCCTTGTCTCCCGACCTCCGCGACGCTCCGCTCAGAACCACGGCCTTGTGGAACAGCCCCTTGGCCGAGGGCATCGCGGTGAGTGTGCAGACTTTGGCGCCGCCGCCCGATTGACCCATGATGGTCACGTTGCCGGGGTCGCCGCCGAAGCTGGCGATGTTGTCGCGAACCCATTCCAGCGCGGCCACTATGTCCAGCATGCCGACGTTGCCGGAGGCGGCGAACTTCTCCCCGCCCACGCCGGCCAGGTTGCAGAACCCCAGTGGACCAAGCCGGTGGTTGATGGAGCAGAAGACCACGTTGCCCAGCCGGGCGAAATTCTCGCCGTTGTACCCGTCGTGTTCGATGCCGTTGCCGTTGGTGAACCCGCCGCCGTGGATCCAGAACATCACGGGCCGTTTCTGGCCATCGTTGATGGCGGGCGTGAAGACGTTGATGCGGAGGCAATCCTCGCTCACGTCGTCGTAGTTCCAGCGATCCCGGAATGAACCGTACTTGTTGGCGTAGCGGTTGTCCATGTTCTGGGGCGCCGAATTGCCCCACCACAGCGCTGGGTACACATCCGTCCAGGGCGCGGGCTTCTGCGGGGGCATGAACCGGTTCGCCCCGGAGGTGTCCGCGCCGTAGGGCATGCCAAGAAAGTGATTGATTCCCCGCAGCACGTAGCCTCTCACCTTTCCGTACTGGGTGCTGGCAACCGCGATATTGTCGCCGACGAAAAGAATCTGCCCGCTCGGGGCGCCCGCATCGGCGGACCGTGAGCACGCCGTGGACATTCCGGCTGCGCCGATGGCAACCCCGGCCGAGCTCGCTCCAACAACATGCATGAACTGGCGTCTGTTTGATTTCATAGTCTCCGCTCCTGATAAGTGCTTTCAGCCGGGACCGCCGCCTTGGCCATTCCAGCTAGCACACAGTATACAACCGGCGGCCTTCTGTTCAGAGCCGGCGCGACCGCCCGGGCCGGGCGTTGACCGGTTCACTATAATGAGGCAAATAGGGCTCGGCGGAAGGCAGGCCGTTGAGCTGACCGGCGGAGAATTGGCTGTGAGCATGCCCGGGTGGCGAAACTGGCAGACGCAAAGGACTTAAAATCCTTTTCGCCGCAAGGCGAGTGTGGGTTCAACTCCCACCCCGGGCACCAACAAAACAGGCTTGTTCAGGCCAGCCAGCGCGGTGAGGCGCGCAGATCATCCAGTTCGGCGGGCTTGATCGGGTAGGTGTAATCGGCGCAGGGGAACCGGCCGCTGCGAACCTCGGCCACGTATTCGGCCACCGCCATCTCGACCAGCACCAGCAGGCCGTCGCTGCGCTCCGAGCGCCCAAGTTGTCTCACGTCAGGCGCCTTCACCAGGAGCTCGGCGAACTTCTTCGCAACCAGGGGGATGTAACATTTGGCGAACCATGGCCGGAACGGCTGGTAGAAGCCCGCCAGGTCGTGCATGATGAGCAACTGCCCGTCCACCTTGCCGCCCACTCCGATCCCGTATATGGGTATGCGTAGCTGGCGGGCGATCTGGGCGGCAGGCTCCTCCGGCATGGCCTCCAGCAGAATGGCGAACACCCCGGCCTCCTGCAACGCCAGGGCGTCATCAAGGGTCTTCTCAAAGCTCTCCCTGGTCTTGCCCTGGACCCGGTAGCCGCCGAACGAAGCGGTGCTCTGAGGCGTCAGGCCCAGGTGTCCCATCACCAGGATTCCGGCGTCCACCATGGCCCGGACCTGCCGCACCTGGCGCAGCCCTCCTTCGCACTTGATGGCGTCCGAGCCGGCCTCTTTGACAAACCGCAGGGCGTTTATGATGGCGTCGCGCGGGCCAGGCTCATAGCTGCCCTGCGGCATGTCCCCGATGATGAAGGTGTTGGGGGCGCCCCGGCGCGCGGCTTTCGCCAGCACGATCATCTCGTCCATGGTGACCGGGTTGGTGGTCGGGTGGCCGAGTTGAACCATGCCCCCCGAGTCGCCCACCAGGATCATGTCCACGCCCGCGCGCTCGGCGGCGTGCGCGAATGGCACGTCATAGGCCGTCACCCACGCAGTTGGTGCGCCCTGGGCTTTCATCTTGATTAAATCCGTCAGGGTCTTCTTGGCTGGCTTGTGGCTCATCTCTATCTGGCTTACCGTCCGTCGTCTTGGCCCGGCCGCTCGGGGCTCACGCCCCGCTGGATACGCGGACACTCCCGGCGACGACCCGCCTTCTCCAGGCTTCCCGGTAGGAGCCAGTATACACCAAAACGCCAGCAGGGGCGGTTTTGCCTTTTTCATCAATACCTTGTAACCTTAGAATCTGCCTTTGCGCCCTTCTCAGTGAGGTTGTGCGGGTGAGTGCTGTTGCACTTGAATTGACGGCCATTCTGGGGAGGCAACCGACGCGTGCGGCGGGCCAGGCTGATCCATGTGCGGTCCCCGCGGCCTCCAGGGCGCGATCCGGCAGACCTGGGGTGCTGGTGGACGCGGGACTTATCGAGCGCGCAAGGGCGGGGGACGACGCAGCGTTCAACGAGATCGTTATGGCGTCCCGCAGACGGGTTCTGGGCACCATTGCCAGGCTGATCGGGCGCCGGGAGGACGTCGAGGACGTCGGCCAGCAGGTATTTCTGCGGCTCTACCTGTCTCTGGATCAGCTTAGAACGCCGGATGTCTTCGATCCCTGGCTCTACCGCTTGACCGTAAACGCGGCGTATGATTACCTTCGTAGGCAGCGGCGGCGCAGCGAGATGAGGATGGCCGACCTGCCCGAGCAGGTGGTCACCTCGGCCGACGCGGCGGCCGGCGGCGTCAGGCAGCAGGAAGAGAGCGAGAAGGCCAAGATCCGGGAATACGTGCAGGGACTGCTGGCGGCCGTCTCGGAGTCCGACCGCACCTTGCTGATCCTCAAAGAAGTGGAAGGGCTTTCGATCAAGGAGCTGGAGCGGATCTATCGGGTGAAGGAGAACGCCCTCAAGGTCAGGCTGTTCCGCGCCCGGCGGAGAGTGCTGAAGGCGCTGGCCAATCAGCAGTCCGGTGAGGGGGCATCGGGCAGTAAGAGGTAGGGAAACATGAAACCGAACCTGCCGTTGATTGACGACGAACGATTGGGCCGGGAACTGGACGCACTCCTGGCTGCATACCGCGAGGCGTGTTCAACACCGGAGGCGAGTCCGGCATTCATGCCGCAGCTCTGGCGCTTGATCGACGCCCGCCGTTCGGCCACCTACAGCTTTGGACGCTGGACCCAGGCTTTTGTCACGGCCGCCGCCGCGCTGTGCATCCTGCTCGGCCTGTTGCACACCAGCCGGCCCTCCCAGCCGACTTTCTACTCGCAGACCTACATCGAGGCCCTTCAGCAGGAGACAGCCGCCGAGGGCAGCACGTTCTATGAAGCCCTGTGGACTGACGACGGAGGCGCCAGCTTTCAGTGAAACGGTTCAGGTTCTCCGTAGCATTACAGCTTCTTGTCGTCTTTGCCAGCGGAGCCCTGGTGGGCGGCCTGGCCCACCGGCTGTACACCTCTCGCACTGCCGCTCCCCAAACGATGGTGGGGCCGCCTCCGCTTATGGGACGGGGAGGAGGAGTCTCCTTTCGTAACTGGTTCGTCAACGAGATGCGTGAACGGCTCGAACTGCGGGAGAACCAGATCCGCAAGCTCGACGAGATCCTGGAGACCACGGGCCGCGCCTTCTTCGACTCCAAGCGCCGCTACGACGTCGACATGAAGATGCTCCAGGACCGGCAGCAGACCCAGATCCGGGCCATGCTCGACGCCCGCCAGCGCACCGAGTACGAAAAGATGCTCCAAGAGCGGGAAGAGCAGATGAAGCGAGACCGCGGGCTGCGGCGTGGCGGGCGCGGCCGGGACCCGGAGCTCCAAGGCCCCCCTCCTCCCCGTTAGCCTCCCCGATTCGGGAACCTTGCCGCCTTTCACAGCATCCCATAGGTGGAAAGCGGCTCGTTGCCGGCTGGTACCTCGATTGCGTAAAGAATCATCGAGCCCGGGCACGACCGGAAGGGGGGCCGCTGAGATGGTTCGAGTAAACGTACCGCTGGATGCAACCAGGACGGGACGCGACGCAGAGACGCTGGAGCGCAGCCTGCGGCGGCTGATCGTCGGCCAGGACGAAGCGATCGGGCGGATCGTGGACGTATACCAGATGTACCTGGCCGGGATGAACAGCCCCGACCGGCCGGTGGGCAGTTTCCTGTTCCTTGGCCCCACCGGCTCGGGCAAGACCCGGATTGTCGAGGCCGCGGCCGAGAGTCTGCTTGGAAGTTCCCGCGCTGTCATCAAGATCGACTGCGCCGAGTTCCAGCACAGCCACGAGATCGCCAAGCTGATCGGGTCGCCTCCCGGCTACCTCGGTCACCGGGAAACCCACCCGCTACTGAGCCAGGAGATCCTCGGCCAGTACCACACGGACAAGGTGAAGCTCAGCTTCGTGCTGTTCGACGAGATCGAGAAAGCCAGCGACGCGCTCTGGAACCTGCTGCTGGGCATCCTGGACAAAGCCACCCTGACACTGGGCGACAACCGCCGCGTGGACTTCTCCAGGACGGTGGTCTTTTTGACCAGCAACCTGGGGGCGTCGCAGATGAGTTCCATTCTGAGACCCACTCTGGGATTCGCGGCTTCCGAAGTGAGCCGGGCAATCGAAGCCGGCGCGCTCTCCGATGACCTCACCGGGAAGATCGCCAAGGCCGGAGTCGAGGCCGCCCGCCGGCGTTTCACTCCGGAATTCATGAACCGCCTGGACAAGGTCGTGGTATTCCACCCGCTGGGCCGGGCCGAACTGCGGCAAGTTCTTGACATCGAGCTGCGTCTGTTGCAGCAGCGGATCTTCGACTCGGCGGGTCCCCATTTCTTCGTCTTCACCGTGTCCCAGCCCGCCAAGGACTATCTGCTGGAACAGGGCACCGACGTGAAGTACGGGGCGCGGCACCTGCGCCGGGCTATCGAGCGGCTGGTTGTGCAGCCTTTGTCAAGCCTGATTGCCACGGCACAGCTCAGCAACGGCGACCTGGTCCGCATCGACTTCGACACGAGGCTCGGCCGGCTGGCTTTCCGCAAGGAGGCCGAGGGGATGGCGATGCAGGCCATGGCCGACATGGCGGGCGTGCCGCTGATCTCGTCACTGGCCGCGGCCACGGCGGCGCCCCCTGACGCAGTGAAGACCGGCTCCGCCCGCTCCGGCCGCCGGGCGTAGCGGCCCGCCGCCGGGGCCGCTCACTTCGCCGCCTCGCACGGCCCACATTCCGGCATCATCGCCTGCACGTTTCAGGAGAGAGACGGCGGCCGCTTCGCCCTGGTCGGGTTCGCGGCCCTGGACCGCGCCGCGTTCGAGTCCATTGCCGCCGACCGCGGCGGATTTGGACCGGCGGGCGGGAGTGTGGTAGAATCCAGGATCAGCCCAAGAGAGTAATTCTCTCCATACATGGGAGGCGGGGGCCTGTAACGCTCCGCCGTTAGGACCAGACACAAGATGCCTCAATCACAGGGAAAGAAGTACCGTGCCGCCGCGCAGCAGTTGGAACGGCGCCCCTACGCGCTGGAGGAGGCGGTTCCGCTCGTTCAGAAGGTGAAGTTCGCCAGGTTCGACGAAACCGTCGAACTGCATATGCGGCTGGGCGTGGACCCCAAGCATGCCGACCAGATGGTGCGCGGCACGGTGGTGCTGCCCAACGGCCTCGGCAAGTCCAAGCGGGTGCTGGTTATCGCCTCCGGCGAGAAGCAGCGCGAGGCCCAGGAGGCCGGCGCCGACTTCGTGGGCGGCGAGGACATGGTCGCCAAGATCCAGCAGGAGAGCTGGACCGACTTCGACGCGGTGGTGGCCACGCCCGACATGATGCGGTCGGTGGGCAAACTCGGCAAGATTTTGGGCCCCCGCGGCCTGATGCCCAACCCCAAGACAGGCACGGTCACCATGGACGTCGAGCGGGCGGTGAAGGAAGTGAAGGCCGGCAAGGTCGAGTTCCGGGTGGACAAGACCGGCGTGCTGCACGTTCCCCTGGGCAAGGTCAGCTTCCAGCAGGACAAGCTTCTGGAAAACGCGCAGGCTCTGATCCAGGCCGTGCTGCGGGCCAAGCCGACGGCCGCCAAGGGCAAGTACGTGAGGAGCGCAACCATCTGCTCGACCATGGGCCCGGGCGTGCCGCTGGACGTCACCCCCTTCAACGTCAAGGCGCAGTAGAGGAGCACCCGAATGAAGAAGCGTGAGGACAAGCGGAAAGAAGTCGAATCCCTGCGCGGGGAACTGGGGCGGACCGAGCATCTGTTCGTCACCGGCTTCGAGAAGCTGAGCGTGGACCAGGACTACGAGTTACGCAAGGCGGTGCGGGCGGCCGGGGGCCGGTACCGCGTGGTCAAGAACAACCTGGCCGCCAAAGCGGCCGAGGGCACCAGGGCGCAGGACCTGGTCAGGGACCTGGTGGGGATGACGTCTGTGGCCTACACCAGCAAGGACCCGGTCGCCCTGGCCAAGGCGCTGACCACCTACGCCAGGAACAACCCGAGCTTCACGTTCAAGGCGGGAATGGTGGAGGGCCGGGCGATCGACATACGCACCATACAGGAACTGGCCTCGCTGCCCTCGCGAGAGGAGATGCTCGGAAGGCTGCTGTTCCTCATCCAGGCCCCGGCGCAGCGACTGGTGAGCGCCCTGAGCGGCGTAGGCCGGCAACTGGCGGTGGTGGTGGATCAAGGCTGCAAGGAAAACAAGTTTACGGCCTAGCACGCGCGGCGCGTGGTTACCAGACCACGGGCCGGGGCGGCGGGCACAGGACATTGGAAGGTAGAAATGGCGGACATTAACGCGATTGCGGAACAGATACAGGGGCTGACGCTGCTTGAGGCGTCTCAGCTCGTCAAGATGTTGGAGGAGAAACTGGGCGTATCGGCCGCGGCTGCCAGCGTAGCCGTGGCTGCGCCGGCGGCTGGCGCGGCGGCGGCCCCGGCGGCCGAGGAGAAGACCGAGTTCACCGTGGTCCTCACTGCGGCGGGAGCCAACAAGATCAACGTCATCAAGGCGGTGCGGGAAGTCACCAGCCTGGGCCTGAAGGAAGCCAAGGAACTTGTGGACGGCGCCCCCAAGAGCATTAAGGAAGGCGTTAACAAGGAAGAGGCTGAGGCAATCCGTAAGAAGTTTACGGAGGCGGGCGCGACTGTCGAGGTGAAGTAGACGGCGACTCCGGGCCGCTCCCTGCCCGCCCGGCGGGCCGGGGCCACGCCCGCTTTGCCGCATTTGACCTCTGCGTAACCGTCTGGTAGACTTGAGACTGTCTCAACCGGAGCCGAGCCAGAATAGTCGCCTGTGAACGACGCTTCCTGCGTGCGGGGCCAAAGTTTGCCTTTACTGGGACGGGGTATGCCTCAACTTGCCTCTGCCTGGCCTCCGGTGTACGCAGGCGGCTCCCCAGGGCGAGGCGCCGCCGCCTCGGATGTCCGAAGAACCCCGGTGTTGGCTTCGCCGCTGAAGCGCGGAGCCGGTCTGTCCAACTCAGCACGCGCGGGCCTGAACTCCGTCCTCCGCCACGGCCCGGACGCGTGCACGGTGCGGTAGCGGCTTGACACCGCCTGCCAGTCGCCTATCGGCTTTTGGGAGAGCATAATGCAACAACCGGCTGACGGCCATGCCCGCGACAGGGTGGATTTCTCCAAGATAAAGACCACGATTCCTATCCCCAACCTGATCGAGGTACAGAAGCAGTCCTACGAGCGGTTCCTTCAGATGGATATGCTCCCGGACGAGCGCGAGGACCTGGGCTTGCAGAGCGTCTTCACGTCGGTCTTCCCGATCACCGATTTCCGCGGCCTGAGCCAGCTTGACTTCGTGGATTACTCCATCGGCAACTGGGAGTGCAAGTGCGGCAACCTGAAGGGCCTGAACCACCTCCGGACCACCTGCCGCAATCCAGGCTGCGGAGCCTACATCCGCACGGATCCATTTCACGTGGGCGACGTGTTGTGCCCCAAGTGCGGCACCTTCAACCGCAACATCGTCACCTTCTGCAACAAGTGCGGCGACCCGGTGGGGCTGCAGCTGAAGTACGACCAGCCGGAGTGCGAAGAGCGCGGCATGACATTCGCCGCGCCGCTGAAGGTCACCATCCGCCTGACGGTGTTCGATAAGGACCCCGAGACCGGGTCCAGGTCGGTGCGGGACATCAAGGAGCAGGAGGTGTTTTTCGGGGAGATTCCGCTGATGACAGGCAACGGGACCTTCATCATCAACGGGACCGAACGCGTAATCGTGTCACAGCTGCACCGCTCCCCGGGCGTGTTCTTCGAGCGCGTCCCGTCGCAGAGCTACTACCTTGGCAAGATCATCCCTTACCGGGGAAGCTGGGTCGAGTTCGAGTACGACGCCAAGAACCTTCTCTACGTGCGGATCGATCGCAAGCGTAAGTTCTACGGAACGGTCTTTCTGCGAGCGCTCGGCGTGAAGACCGACGAGCAGATCCTGAGAACCTTCTACAAGGTGGACAAGATCACCATCAAGGACAAGCGGCTGATGTGGAGCGTCTCGCCGGGGCTGGTGGGCCTGCGGCTTTCGCATCCGGCCGTTTCCCGCAGCGGGGAGCAGATCGTCGCGGCCGGCAAGAAGATCACCGGCGCCCTTTTGAAGGAGCTCCAGAAGGCCAAGGTGGAGCAGGTAGAGGTGACCCTCAACGACATGGAGGGCGCTTTCGCCGTGGCCGACGTGGTGGACTTGTCCACCGGCGAGGTGCTGCTGGAGGCCAACCAGGAGCTGACGGCGCAGGCGGTGAACAGCTTCGTGGAGGCCGGCATTCCGGCCTTCGAGGTCTTCTTCCCGGAGCGCGACGAAGTCGGCACGGTCCTGTCGGCCACGCTGAAGAAGGACCCGGTCAAGACCCAGAACGACGCGCTGCTGGAGATCTACCGGAAGCTGCGCCCGGGCGACCCGCCGACGGCGGACACGGCCGCGCAGTTGTTCCAGGGCATGTTTTTCGATGCCAGGAAATACGATTTCTCACGCGTCGGGCGCATGAAGTTCAACATCAAGCTGCACGGCAGCGCCGACTACGCCCCGCCCGCCTGGCTCGAACAGCAACTGGGGAAGGAAGAGAAGAAACGGGCCCATCCGCTCGACCGGCGCACGCTGGAGGTCGAGGACTTCGTCGACACCATCAAGTACGTGCTGAAGCTGCGGCGCGGCATAGGAACGGTGGACGACATCGACCACCTCGGCAACCGCCGCGTGCGCGCCGTTGGAGAGTTGCTGGAAAACCAGTTCCGCATAGGCCTGGTGCGCATGGAGCGGGCCATCAAGGAGAAGATGTCGGTGTACCAGGAAATGTCGACGGCCATGCCGCACGACCTGGTGAACGCCAAGCCGGTAATGGCCGCCATCCGCGAGTTCTTCGGCTCCAGCCAGCTCTCCCAGTTCATGGACCAGACCAACCCGCTTTCGGAGATCACGCACAAGCGCCGTCTATCGGCCCTGGGGCCGGGCGGGTTGTCGCGCGAGCGGGCGGGATTCGAGGTGCGCGACGTACACTCAACCCACTACGGCCGCATCTGCCCCATCGAGACCCCGGAAGGCCCCAACATCGGCCTGATTTCGAGTCTGTCCTGCTTCGCCCGGATCAACGAGTACGGCTTCATCGAGAGCCCTTACCGCCGCGTGGTGAAAGGCGTGGTGGTGGACGAGGCGAAGGTGCTCAACCCGGGCGACTCCAGCGCCAGGGTGGGCCAGGTGATGCTGAGGGCTGAGGCGGACAAGATCAGCCGGGACCTCGGACCGAAGAAGACCCCTCTGGAGGTCCAGGCCCACTGCGAGTATCTGTCGGCCTGGGAGGAAGACAAGTACATTATCGCTCAGGCCAACGTGGAGATCGACGAGTCCGGACGCATCGTACCGGAGCTGGTCAACGCCCGCCAGGCGGGCGACTTCGTGCTGATGAAGCGCGACGAGATCGAGTTCATGGACGTCAGCCCCAAACAACTGGTCTCGGTGGCGGCCAGCCTGATCCCGTTCCTGGAGAACGACGACGCCAACCGCGCCCTGATGGGGTCCAACATGCAGCGACAGGCGGTTCCGCTGCTGCGCGCCGAATCCCCTTACGTCGGCACCGGCATGGAAGCCGTCACCGCGCGCGACTCCGGAGCGGTGGTCATCTGCCGGCGCTCGGGCCTGGTCGACTCGGTCGATTCCGAGCGGATCATCGTCCGGGTGGAGGGCAACGTCCACGAGGGGCAGCTCTCCCGCGAGGTGGGCGCCGACATCTACCAGCTGATCAAGTTCAAGCGCTCTAACCAGAACACCTGCATCAGCCAGAAGCCCATCGTCAAGCAGGGCCAGAGGGTCCGCAAGGGCGACGTGCTGGCCGACGGCCCCTGCACCGACGCCGGGGAGCTCGCGCTGGGCAGGAACGTCCTGGTGGCCTTCATGCCCTGGCGCGGGTACAACTTCGAGGACGCGCTGGTGGTGAGCGAGAAGCTGGTCCGCGAGGACTACTACACCTCGATCCACATCGAGGAGTTCGAGATCGAGGCCCGCGACACCAAGCTGGGGCCGGAAGAGATCACGCGCGACATCCCCAACATCGCCGAAGGCTTCCTGCGCAACCTGGATGAAAGCGGGGTGATCCGCATCGGCGCGACGGTGAAGCCGGGCGACATCCTGGTGGGGAAAGTCACGCCCAAGGGAGAGACCCAGCTCACCCCCGAGGAGAAGCTGCTCCGGGCCATCTTCGGCGAGAAGGCCGGAGATGTCAAGGACGCCTCCCTCTATTGCCCTCCGGGCATCGAGGGCACCATCGTGGGGTGTAAGATCTTCTCCCGCAAGGGCGCGGAGCTGGACGAGCGCTCCCGGTCCATCATGGAAGCAGAGATCGAGGCGCTCCACCGCGACCTGGAGGACGAAAAGCGCATCCTCACCGACGAACGCGCCAAGCGGCTGGCGGCGCTGCTGGAAGGCAAGCAGTTGCTGGCGGACCTGCACGACGAACGCACCAACAAGCGGCTGCTCACCAAGGGCCTGGACCTCACGCGCGACGTCATCGAGAAGCTGCGGGCGCGCGACCTGAAGCGCATGCGGCTCAAGGACAAGGACCCGCAGATCAACGAGCAGATCGACGAGATCGAGGAGATGACCTCGCGGCAGATCTCGGTGCTCGAAAAGATCACCGAGGAGAAGATCGCCAAGCTCAAGAAGGGCGACGAGCTGCCGCCGGGCGTCATCCGGCTGGTGAAGGTGTACGTGGCCATGAAGCGCAAGCTGTCGGTCGGAGACAAGATGGCCGGCCGGCACGGCAACAAGGGCGTCATCGCCAAGGTCGTTCCCGAGGAAGACATGCCCTACATGCCCGACGGAACGCCCGTCGAGATAGTCCTGAACCCGCTGGGCGTGCCGTCCCGCATGAACGTGGGCCAGATTCTGGAGACGCATCTGGGATGGGCGGCCCATGCGCTGAGCCGTTACTACGCCACGCCGGTGTTTGACGGCGCATCCGAGAGGGACATCAAGAAAGAACTCGCCGAGGCGAAGCTCCCCACGGCCGGCAAGATCCAGCTCCACGACGGGATGCTGGGCACGCCCTTTGAGCAGCCGGTGACAGTGGGCTACATCTACATGCTGAAGCTGTCGCACCTGGTGGACGACAAGATACACGCCCGCTCCATCGGACCCTATTCGCTGATCACGCAGCAGCCTCTCGGCGGCAAAGCGCAGTTCGGCGGGCAGCGGTTCGGCGAGATGGAGGTCTGGGCCCTGGAGGCCTACGGCGCCGCCTATATCCTCCAGGAACTGCTCACGGCCAAGTCAGACGACGTCTACGGCCGCGCCAAGATCTACGAAGCCATTGTTAAGGGCGAAGCGGCCGCTGAGCCGGGCGTTCCCGAGTCCTTCAACGTGCTGATCCGTGAGTTGCAGTCACTGTGTCTGGACGTGGAGCTGATGAAGCAGCCCGGCGAGATGCTGGAAACGGCCCTGGCGGCGGATTAGAAGGAGGCAGCCTTGTATCGATCCCCTCTGTACGATAGAAGCAACCTGATCGCGGACTTCGACTCGATCCGGATCAGTCTGGCGGCTCCCGAAAAGATCCGAAGCTGGTCGCACGGCGAGGTTACCAAGCCGGAGACCATTAACTACCGGACGTTCAAGCCCGAGCGGGACGGCCTGTTCTGCGCGCGCATCTTCGGCCCCACCCAGGACTGGGAGTGTCTCTGCGGCAAGTACAAGCGGATGAAGCACCGCGGTGTGATCTGCGACAAGTGCGGCGTGGAAGTGACGCTGGCCCGGGTGCGGCGCGAGCGCCTCGGCCACATCGAACTGGCCAGCCCCTGCTCGCACGTCTGGTTCTTCAAGGGCCTCCCCAGCCGCATCGGCTACCTCCTGGACATAACGCTGAGGGAGCTGGAGCGGGTGCTGTACTTCGAAGCCTTCGTGGTGGTCGACCCGGGAGAGGGGACCGGCCTCACCAAAGGCGAGGTCATCAGCGACGAGCGCAAGCGGCAGCTCGACCTGGAACACCCAGGCAAGTTCGTCGCCATGATGGGCGCCGAGGGCATCAAGGAGCTGCTCAAGAGCATCGACATCGAGGCCCTGAGCCTCGACATCCGCGAGAGGATGCGGGCCGAGGTCTCCCAGCAGAAGAGACTGAAGTTCGCCAAGCGCCTGCGTGTTGTGGAGAGCTTCCGCAAGTCCGGCAACAAGCCGGAGTGCATGATTCTGGACGTGATCCCGGTGATCCCTCCGGAACTGCGCCCGCTGGTCCCGCTGGACGGCGGCCGCTTTGCCACCTCCGACCTCAACGACCTCTACCGCCGGGTAATCAACCGCAACAACCGCCTCAAGAAGCTGATCGACTTGCACGCGCCCGACGTGATCGTGCGCAACGAGAAGCGCATGTTGCAGGAGGCGGTGGATGCGCTGTTCGACAACGGCCGCCGCGGCCGCGTGCTGCGCGGCGCCAACAACCGCCCGCTCAAGTCGCTCTCCGACACCTTGAAGGGCAAGCAGGGCCGCTTCCGGCAGAACCTGCTTGGCAAGCGCGTGGACTACTCGGGCCGGTCGGTCATCGTGGTCGGGCCGGAGCTGCGCCTGCACCAGTGCGGCCTGCCGAAGAAGATGGCCCTGGAGCTGTTCAAGCCCTTCATCTATCACCGCCTGGAGCAGCGCGGGCACTGCACCACCATCAAGCAGGCCAAGGAACTGGTCGAGCAGCAGGACGCGGTCCTCTGGGACATCCTCGAAGAGGTGATTCGCGACCACCCCATCCTGCTGAACCGCGCCCCCACCCTGCACCGGCTGGGCATACAGGCCTTCGAGCCGGTGCTGGTGGAGGGCAAGGCCATCAGGATCCATCCCCTGGTCTGCACAGCCTTCAACGCCGACTTCGACGGCGATCAGATGGCCGTGCACATCCCGCTGTCGCCGGAGGCGCAGGTGGAGGCCTCCTCACTGATGCTGGCCTCCAACAACATCCTGTCGCCGGCCCATGGCGCGCCGATCGCCGTGCCGACCCAGGACATGGTTCTGGGCCTCTACTATCTGACGAAGTCCCGGCCCGGCACCAAGGGCGAAGGCCGCACATTCGCCTCCACCGAGGACGTGCTGATCGCCCTGGAGATGGGCGAGGTTGAGACCCTCACGCCCATCAAGCTGCGCTACACAGGCCAGGTTATCGATCTGACCAAGGCGTTCGACAGCCAGAACGTTCTGCACACCGAGCCGATCGAGTTCAGCAAACAGTACATGGACACCACGGTGGGCCGGGTGATCCTGCATGAAGTGCTGCCCGGGGAGATGCCTTTCGTCAACGGACTGCTGAAGAAGAAGGGCCTCACCCAGCTCGTGCAGTACTGCTATCTTCGCTTCGGTCTCCAGACCACAGTGAAGATGCTGGACGAGGTAAAGAACCTGGGTTTCCTCTACGCCACGCGGGCCGGCATCTCGATCGGTGTGGACGACATGGTGGTGCCGGCCTCCAAGCCGAACCTGGTGCGCGAGGCCGAGCGGCAGGTCATGGAGGTGCAGGCGCAGTACCAGGAAGGCGCCATCACCCACGGCGAGCGGTACAACAAGATCATCGAGATCTGGTCCAACGTCACCGAGCGCGTCTCCGAGGAGATGTTCAAGGTGATGGAGGAGGACGACACCACGGGCCGCTACCTGAACCCCATCTACATCATGGCGGACTCCGGCGCCCGCGGCTCCAAGCAACAGATCCGCCAGCTTTCCGGCATGCGTGGCCTCATGGCCAAGCCCTCCGGCGAGATCATCGAGACTCCCATCACGGCCAACTTCCGGGAAGGCCTCAACGTGCTTCAGTACTTCATCTCCACGCACGGCGCCCGCAAGGGACTGGCCGACACCGCCCTTAAGACGGCGGACTCCGGCTACCTGACGCGCCGCCTGGTGGACGTGGCGCAGGACGTGATCGTCACCGAGTTCGATTGCGGCACCAGCGACGGCATCTACGTGGAGCCCATCGTGGAATCCGGCGAGATCATCGAACCGTTGCGGGACCGGATCGTGGGGCGCGTGGCGCTCGAGGACGTCCTGGACTACGATCAGAACATTCTGGTCCGCGGCAACCAGGAGATCGACGAGGACCTGGCCGCGTCAATCCAGATGGCCGGCATCGAGCGGGTGAAGATCCGCTCCGTGCTCACCTGCGAGTCCCGCCGCGGCGTGTGCCAGTTGTGCTACGGCCGGAACCTGGCCACCGGCCGCCTGGTGGAGCGCGGCGAGGCGGTGGGCGTGATCGCCGCCCAGTCCATCGGGGAGCCCGGAACGCAGCTCACCATGCGCACGTTCCACATCGGCGGAGCCGCCACCCGGGTCAGCGAGCAGTCCACGCAGGACGCGAAGTCCGACGGCTTCGCCCGCTACATCGGCGTGCAGACCGTCCGCAGCAAGCGCGGCGACCTGGTGGCCATGAACCGCAACGGCATCCTCGCGGTGGCGGACGAAAAGGGCCGCGAGAAGGAACGCTACCAGGTGGTGTACGGCGCCAAGGTCCTGGTTCAGGACGGAGCCAGGGTGAAGTCCAACCAGGTCCTGCTGGAGTGGGATCCGTATACCTTCTCGATCCTGACCGAGGTCGGCGGCGTGGTGCATTTCCGCGACCTGGTGGAGGGTCTCACGCTTCAGGAACAAGTGGATGAGATCACCGGCATGTCGCAGTGGGTGGTGGTCGATTCTCCCGATGAGAAGCGTCAGCCCACGATCGTGGTCCGGCCAATGGGGGGCGGCCGCAGCGAGGAGAAGCGCTACCTGATGCCGTCCCACGCCCACCTGATGGTGCGGGACGGGGAGGAGGCTTTCGCCGGCGACGTGCTGGCCAAGATTCCGCGCGCCACCACCAAGACCAAGGACATCACGGGCGGCCTGCCGCGCGTGGTGGAACTGTTTGAAGCCCGCCGGCCGAGGGAGACCGCCATCATCAGCGAGATCAACGGCGTGGTGCGCATCGGAGAGATGACCAAGGGCATGCGCAAGGTGCACGTGGTCGGAGACGACGGCCAGCAGCGCGAGTACCTGATCCCACGCGGCGTTCACCTCAGCGTGCAGGAGGGCGAGAAGGTCCGGGCCGGCGATCCGCTCATGGACGGGCCCCGCAACCCGCACGACATTCTCCACGTGCTCGGCGAGCAGGAACTCCAGAAGTACATGGTCAGCGAGGTTCAGGAGGTCTACCGTCTCCAGGGCGTCACCATCAACGACAAACACCTGGAAGTCATCGTCCGGCAGATGATGCGCTGGGTGAAGGTGGAGGAGATCGGAGACACCGAGTTCCTCCCCGAGGAGGTCGTCGACAAGTTCCGGTTCCGCGAGGAGACACAGCGCGTGGTCGAGGCAGGCGGCCGGCCGGCCGACGGCAAGGCGGTGCTGCTGGGGATCACCAAGGCTTCGCTGTCGACCGACTCATTCATCTCGGCGGCATCGTTCCAGGAGACCACGCGCGTGCTGACCGAAGCCGCCATCAACGGCAAGGTCGATCACCTGCGGGGCCTCAAGGAAAACGTGATCATGGGCCGCCTCATTCCCGCGGGCACGGGCATGGAGTATTACCGGCGCGCGAAGATCGCCGGCGAGGACATCGAGGAGGAGGAGGAGCCGGCCACCGAGCCTGAGGTCGCCCTGGTGGAGGGCATCCCGGGCTACGACGAGGAGACCAGGGTTCAGTACACCGGCGGCCTCTCCGAGGAGTTCCCCGAAGAGCCGCTGGCCGAGTGAGAGGGCCGGCGGGAACGCCCCGCGTCGTGGAGCCGCCCGCTACCTGAGTTGCGTCTCGACTTCCTCGAGCCAGTCGGGACTCTTGAGGACGTCGCGCGGCCTGCTGCCGTCGGGCGGGCCGATGATACCCTCCCGCTGCATCATGTCCAGGATACGCGCCGCCCGTCCGTAGCCCAGCCGCAGCCGGCGCTGGAGCGTGCTGGTGGAGGCCTTGCCCATCTCCAGCACCACCCGCACGGCCTCCTCGTATAGCGGGTCCTGCTCGCCATCCAGCTCGTCCAGGCTCGCCTCTTCGTCGTCGCTGGGAGGCGCCACCAGGTAGGTGGCGTCATACTCGGGCGCGGCCTGCTGCTTCCAGCAATCCACCACCCGGTTGATCTCGGCCTCGGTCACCAGCGCGCCATGCACCCGGATCAGGCGCGAAGAGCCGGGCGGCAGGAACAGCATGTCCCCCCTGCCCAGCAGGTGCTCCGCCCCCATGACGTCGAGTATGGTGCGCGAGTCCACGCGCGTCGCCACGCGGAAGCTGAGGCGCGCCGGAAAGTTGGCCTTGATCAGGCCCGTGACCACGTCCACGCTCGGCCGCTGCGTCGCCAGCACCAGGTGCATGCCGACCGCCCGCGCCATCTGCGCCAGGCGCGTCACCGATTCCTCGACGTTGGCGCGCTCCAGCATCATCAGGTCGGCCAGTTCGTCGATGAAGATCACGACGTAGGGCAGAGGCTCCATCTCCTCGGTTTCCCTGTCTTCCTCGAACAGGCTGCGGGGCTCGTACTGCAACTGGCGCACCTTGCGATTGAACTGGTCGATGTTCCTCACCCCCTGGCTCGCCAGCAGCCGCAGCCGGCGGTCCATCTCCAGAACCGCATTGCGCAGCGCGTTGGTGGCTTTCTTGGGGTCCGTGATCACCGGCGTCAGCAGGTGTGGGATGCCCTCGTAGAGCCCCAGCTCCAGCCGCTTCGGATCGACCAGGATCATGCGCACCTCCTCGGGCGTCGACCGGAACAGGATCGACATGATCATGGAGTTCAACAGGACGCTCTTGCCCGATCCGGTCGAGCCCGCTATCAGCAGGTGCGGCATGGACTCCAGGGCGGCAATCTTGATCCTCCCGTTGATGTCCTTGCCGAGCGGGATGGGCAGCCTGGCCGCTGTGCCGCGGATCTCCTCGGACTCCATTATCTGCCGCAGCCCGATCAGCTCTCTCCGGCTGTTGGGCACTTCGATTCCCACGGTGGGCTTGCCCGGGATGCGCTCGATAAGGATCGACTCCGCCTGAAGGCCGAGGCACAGGTCCTCGCTCAGCGTGGTGATCCGGCTGTACTTGATGCCCGCTTCCGGCTTGAACTCAAAGGTGGTCACCACGGGGCCGGGGTTGATCTGCACCACCGTGCCGAGCACGTTGAACTCCTCGAATTTCGACTTGACGCGGGCGGCGGTCTCCTTCAGTTCCTGCTCGTCGTACGGGCCGCGTCCCGGCGGCTCGTTCAGCAGGCCGGTGGAGGGCAACTGGTAGTCGGGGCGTTTGCGGGCCGGCGCGGGCGGCGAGTGGCGCTCTTGTGGAGGCGGCTCAGGTTCAGGCTCCGGCTCCAGCCCGTGCTCGACGGGCGGAGCCGGATCATCGAGCGTCCGGATGGGAATGTCGGCGGGCGGCTCAGGCGGAGCCTCCGGGGGCATCGCCTGCGGGGCATCGGCCACCGGATGCGGCTCCACCTTGGGCTCCCTGGGCCTCCGGATCTCCTTGCGCCGGCGAGGCCAGGCCAGGGCGCTCATCGATCCCTGAGCCCAGCCTCTGGCCTTGGCGAGGCTGAAGCTGGAGAACAGATACACCGAGAGAATGAGGCTGGTGGCCGCAAGCACCAACGTGCCGGCGACGTTAAGCGCGCCTTCCAGGTACTCGGCCAGCAGCGTTCCGGCCAGCCCGCCGGGCGGAACTGCGCCTCCGAAGGCCCGCCAGCCGGGCGAAAGCGACACCAGCGTGGCCAGGCTGGCCATGAACAGGACGGCGCCGAGCGCCCGCGCGGATGGCGTTTCGATGGCCTCCGACCTCACCCATTTCCATGCCAGCAGAAGCAGCAGCACCGGGAAGGCGAATGCCGCCAGCCCGACTGACTGCACGCCAAGATCAGCCAGCCAGGCGCCGGCCGGACCCACCAGGTTGGCCGGCCGCGCCTGTGGTGCGGCCGTATTCCAGGAGCCGTCAGCAGGGCTGTACGACAGCAGGCACAGCCAGAGCAGCAGTGAGACGGCCACCAATACCAGGCCTACGGCTTCGTTGAGCCTTGGATGAGAAGTCGGGGATAAGAAACGCATTCCGCCTAGCGGCGGAAGATTGTGGCCAGAGCTATCACCATTATGCCAAAAACAATACGATAGTAAACAAAGAAATCCAGGTTGTGCGAGCGCAGAAAGCGCAGCAGCCCGGCGATGACCGCACATCCGGCCAGGGCGCTCAGGACGATGCCAAGGACGAAGGGGGCCCGCATGTCGGGCGGCACCCCCCCCTGCTGAAGCAGATCCCAGAACGCCTTGACCGCAGCCGCCCCAATGGCCGGGGTGGAGATCAGGAATGAGAAGCGCGCCGCAGACGCCCGGTCCAGGCCGCGGAAAAGGCCGGCCGTGATGGTGATGCCGCTCCGGGACGTGCCCGGCACCACGGCCACCGCCTGGGCGAAGCCGACCCACATGGCGTCGGCGAAGCTCACATTGCCGATGCCCTTGGACTGCCGTCCGGACCGGTCGGCCAGGAGCATCAGCAGTCCCACGCCGATCAGCATGCAGCCGATCAGCACCCGGTTGTGCCGCCAGGCGTCTTCCGCGTAGCCCTCCAACAGAAGGCCAGCCACCGCCACCGGGATGGTGGCCGCCGCCATGAGCCAGAGCAGCCGCGGGTTCCGCCGCAACTCCCCGTCGCGGCCCCATTGCTGGCCGAAGCCCTGCGCCAGAATCTGCACCCAGTCCCGCCAGAAGTACAAGAGCACCGCAGCCAGCGTGCCGAAATGCAGGGCTATATCAAACACCAGCGTCTGGTCCCGCCACCCTAGCAGCCAAGGCGCCAGCGCCAGGTGCGCCGAGCTGCTTATCGGCAGGAACTCCGTGATCCCTTGAACCACCGCCAGGACAACTACTTGGAAGAGAGGCATGAGAAGGGTTAATCTGCCATCGTACCACCCCCGCAGTGGTACGCTGGTTTCTCTATGGCGGAGCAGAAGCTACAGGTAGTCCCCCTCGGCGGCCTCGGAGAATTCGGCATGAACTGCCTGGCTCTCAGGTATGGGGACGACATACTCGTCATCGACTGCGGCATGATGTTCCCCGAAGATGAACTGCTGGGGGTGGACATCGTCATCCCGGACTTCACCTACCTGGAGACCCATCGCCACATGGTGCGCGCCCTCATCCTGACTCACGGGCACGAGGACCATATCGGGGCCACGCCGTTCCTGCTCTCCGATCTGGACGTTCCGGTTTACGGAACGGAGTTCACCCTGGCCCTGGCCGAGCGCCGCCTGGATGAGCATGACCTCAAGGAGCGGGCGCGCCTGAACGTGGTCCGCCCCGGCGACCGCATCGATATCGGGCCATTCAGCGTCGAGTTCATCCGCGTAACGCACTCCATCGTCAGCGCCGTGGCCCTGGCCATCACGACGCCACTCGGAGTGGTGATTCACACGGGCGATTTCAAGGTGGACCCCACGCCCACGGATAACGAACTGTTCGACCTGCACGCGCTGGCAGAGTACGGCAAGCGCGGGGTGCTGCTGCTGCTTTCCGACTCCACCAACGTGGACAGGCCCGGCTACACCGAGAGTGAGCGCGCGGTGCGGCCGCGCCTGGAGGACATCCTCACACGCTCCAGCCAGCGCGTCGTGATCGCCTGCTTCAGCTCCTCGGTCCACCGCCTTCAGCAGCTTATCGACCTGGCGGAGGAGTCCGGCCGCAAGGTGTGCCTGCTCGGCAGGAGCATGACCACGGTCACTGAGATCGCCCACTCGCTCGGCCTGCTGCGCATACCGGACCGCATCCTGGTCCGGCCGCAGGACCTGGACACGGTCGCGCGCGGCAAGTCGCTGGTGCTGATCTCGGGCACCCAGGGCGAGCCGATGTCGGCGCTGTCCAGGGTGGCGGTGGACAGTCACAAGCACCTCTCCATCCAGCCGGGCGATACCGTGGTGCTCAGCTCGCGCATCATTCCCGGCAACGAAAAGGCGATCTACCGGATGATCAACCACCTGTCGCGCCGAGGGGCCGACGTCATCTACGGATCGATGAATCCGCCGGTGCACGTCTCCGGGCACGCCAGTTCGGAGGAGCTGAAGCTGGTGCTGAACCTGGTGCGGCCGCGGTTCTTCCTGCCTATCCACGGCGAGTACCGGCAGCTCTCCAAGCACGCCTCGCTCGCCTCGCACCTGCGGTCGGCCGGCCTCGAAGAGACCTTCGTGCTCGACACGGGGCAGACGCTGGAGATCGGCCCCGACGGCGCGCGCCTGGGAGGGCGGGTCCCGGTGGGGCGGGTCTGCATCGACAGCGGCACACTGGACGAGGTGGTCGAGGACATGGTGATCCGCGACCGGCGCCACCTGTCGGAGGACGGAATCGTGCTGCCGATCATCGCCATCAACAAGCTCACCGGCAGGACTGAAGGGCTGCCGGAGATCGTCAGCCGGGGCTTCATGGCGGAGGAGGACGGCGGCGGGGTGTTGCAGGAGGCGCGCCAGGTGGTGGTCCGCACTCTTGAGTCGTCGAGCGCCGAGGAGCGCACAGACTGGGGCGTGATGAAAGAGAAGATCCGGACCGACCTGCGCCGCTACCTGACCAAGCAGACCTCCCGCCGCCCGCTGATCATGCCGGTGATCCTGGAGGTTTGAGCGCTCCGGTTGCGCGGACCACTGTAGCCGAGTGTGGGCCGGACCGTCCGCTCGCTTTCGCTCGCGGTTCGGTGCCGGAACCGAGACGCGACGGGCAGGGAGTGGCTCTACTGAGCAAGGGGGTTAATCCAGCGCAGGGCCTTGAATCGCGCGAAATCGCCGTCGCTGGAGCAGAGCGCCAGTCCGTGCTCGATTGCCAGGGCCGCCAGGTGCGCATCCGGAACCAACTGGGGTCCTCCACCGAGATCGCCAAGCAAGCCCGCCAGGATGGACCGGTGCCGAGGACCCGGAACCGGCACCCAAACCCACTCGCAATCAAGCCATGCTTCCACATGACGCCACGCCGCTGTCACAGATTGAGGACGCTCGAAAACCCTCGGGTTCGTCACGAGGCGCATGTACGCGAGGAGGCTCTCCCACGGCAACCCCACCCGGGTGTCTCCGCTCAACTGACCGTCCAGCCAACTCCGCGCCCGCTCGTGCTGCTCCGAGCGGGGATCGGTGGCGTAAATCAGGAGGTTCGCGTCAACCAGGATCACGCGCGGGTACTCCCGGCGTCTTCTACGTCGTCCAACACCTCCCAAATGTTGTCCAGGTTTGCCAACCGGCAGTGCCCCATGTCAACCGGCTTGGTTCGAAAGGGCTTGAGTGCCTTCGGACGGCTCAGTTCATTCAAGCCGCGCCGCAGAGCGGAATTGACCGCCTCCTTGAAGGTCAGATTCTGCTTGACCCGCCAGGCCTCAAGCTGGGCCGCCACGTCATCGTCAAGGCTCAGCGTGCTCCTCATGCATCACAGCATAACGCGTCTGATGTCTTGATGTCTACGGGGATCGTCCGGGTGAACGCGCAGATCGCGGGTTGCAACGCAATGCCAGCCGCTTGCTTACGCGCGCGGCTCGGAAACGGGCGTCAAGGGCGGGCCCTTCACTGGAGCTTGCCGCGAGCCTTCACCTTCCACCTGGCGACGACCTTCTCGCCCTGGATGCCGTACATGGTCTCGTGGAGGTTCACCGCCGTGCAGATGTGGTTCGGAATAACGCGCGCGCGGTCCCCGATCCGGAAGCCGACGGTGCAGGCGCGCACATCGACAAAGCCGTGCTCCTCGTTCATCTTGACGAAGACCGCTCGCGGGTCCTCAAGCACCAGCCCGTAGCCGGCTTCGTCGCCGGCGCCGGCGAGCCGGTCGCTGGAGAACGTCTTTGAGCCGCCGTCGATGATGACCTGGCCGGGGCGGGCAGTGGAAACGACAGTGGTGAGTACGAACGCCGCGCAATCGGCGAGTTCGCAGGCGCCGGAGGCCACGGTGTTGCGGTCATTGAAGATGTAAGTGCCCGGCCGGATCTCGTTCATGGCGGCCACGCGGTGCGAGTGATACAGGGCCGGCGTGGAACCTCCGCTGACGATGGGCGTCTCGAACCCGTCGCGGCGAAGGTCCGCGACCAGCGAGCGCACCAGACGGTCCAGTGCGTCGAGCGCCTTGATGCCGGCCTCATCCATCCGGCGGATGTGGCCGGGATAGAACGCCACGCCCTCGAACGCCAGGCCCGGCATTCCAGCCAGACCCTCCACCAGATCCCTGAGTTCCCTGCCCGGCGCGACGCCAACCCGTCCCAGCCCGACATCCACCTCGGCCAGCACCGCGAAGGTGACTCCGCCTCCGGTGGCGGCAGCCGAAAGGTCGGCAGCGGCAACCAGGCTGTCCAACGCCACGGTCACCCGCGTAGAGCGGGCGACCTCCACCAACCGGCGCAGCTTGGCCGTGCCGATCACCGGATATGCCAGAAGCAGGTCCGGCGGCCCGGCGGCCAGCATCACCTCGGCCTCTCCGGCCTTGGCGACCGTCAGGCCTGCCGCTCCGAGCGCCAGTTGACGGCCAGCCAGTTGAGGCGACTTGTGGGTCTTGGTGTGTGGGCGCAGCCTCAAATTATTGGCGGCCGCGTACTCCGACGCGCGGACGAGATTCCGCTCCATGACGTCGAGATCGACGACCAGCGCCGGGGTGTCGAGGTCCCAGACTAGCACCGGCTACTCCTTGAACTTGACCGGCAGCCCTGCGGCGGCCTGCCTAGAAGGCTGCTGAAAAAGGCCCCGACAGGCCAGGAGGCCTATCCCACGTGGACCGCAAGCCGCTGAATCTGCGGTGCGGGACAGGCGTCCCCGCCTGTCTTTCGCAGGCGAAGAGGCCTTCTTCAGCGGCCTGCTAGTCGATGAGCGCCTGCATGACGGCGGCTTCGAAGTCTCTCTGAAGCTGCGGTGTCTGCGTTTGCATCATGATGATGCGAACCATCCTGTCCTTGGGGTCCACCCAGACCAGGGTCCCGAAGGCGCCGTCCCAGCCGAAGCTGCCGGGCGCCAGCCGCATCCTGGAGGCCACCGGGTCCATGATCACCTGCATCTGGAAGCCGAAGCCCATGCCCTTGTCGGGACGCCCGAGCTTGCCGTTAAACATGTCGCCCACGTGGTTGGAGGCCATCAGTTCCACCGTGCGTGGGCCGAGGTAACGCCGGCCGCCGAGCTCCCCGCCGTTGACCAGCATCTGCGCAAATTGCAGATAGTCCTCGGCAGTGCTCATCAGGCCCGCACCGCCGGAGAAATAGGTCTTGCTGGAGAGCGCGTCCTGGTTCGGGTTCCGCTGTAGCCCCTCGGGGCTGCGGCTGTAGAGGGTCGCCATGCGCGTCCGCCTGTCCTCCGGGGGATAGAAGAAGGTGTCCTTCATGCCCAGCGGCTCAAACAGCCGCTTGGCGAGAAACCGGTCGAAGGACATCCCGCTCGCGATCTCGACGATTCGCCCGAGCGTGTCGGGCGCCGCGGTTCCGCTGTAGGCCCACTGCGTGCCCGGCTGAAAGTCCAGAGGGACCGACGCCAGGCGCGGTATGTGCGTGGCGAGGGTGGCGTCAGGGCTTCTGGGCGCCAGTTTCGACACCAGCCGCGAACCCAGGCCGCCGCTCACCAGACCCGAGGTGTGCGTCAGCATGTCCTGGACGGTGACTTCACGGCTGGCCGGAATGACGTAGTATTCCGGCTCGCGCGCCGGCTGCCCCGGCGCGACCGGAGGCAGCGTGGTCTGGCGCGGAACGGCCACCTGCATTTCCTTGAACTCGGGGATGAACCGCGATACCGGGTCGCTGAGCCGTATCCTGCCCTCCTCGACCAGCATCATGACGGCCACCGCCGTGATCGGCTTGGACATGGAGGCCAGACGGAAGATGGTGTCCCGCGCCATAGGCTTCTTGGACTCCAGGTCCGCCAGACCGTGCGCCTCGAAGTGGGCGATGCGGCCGCGGCGCGCGACCAGGGTAACCGCCCCGGAAACGCTCTTCGCCTCCATGTGGCGCTGAACAGCTTCTCCTATTCTCGCCAGCCGTTCGGAAGAGACTCCGACTTCCTCCGGCTTGGCCGCAGGCACGCTTCCGGCCGCCAGCGGCAAGCTAAGTACGCCCAAAACGGCTGCCAACCTCAGAAGTCCGCGCATGAGCTCCTCTCGCATGGTCCAAATTGTAGTTGATAATGACTGGAGCCACCCGTCGGACTTGAACCGACGACCTGCGGTTTACGAAACCGCTGCTCTACCAGCTGAGCTAGGGTGGCTCCGGAGGGAAACCACCTCATTCTACTACACGCCTGCGGCGGTCTTCATGGCCCGCTTCTCGTCGACGGACAACATCAGCAGGAGGCCGGCCAGAAAGAACGGCGCCAGCGAGAGCATGGCCAGGCGCTGGGTCCCGGTCCAGCTTGAAACCGCCCCGAAAACCAGCGGGCCGAACATGGAAGCGAACTTTCCGCTCAGCACGTAGAAGCCGAAGAACTCGGCCCGGCGCTCCGGCGGTGTGATTTGAGCCATGAAAGACCGCCCCACCGATTGAGTCCCGCCCATGCCGATCGCCGCGCCGAAAGCTACCGCCCAGAAAACCGGCTTGCTGGTTGCCAGGCAGCCTGCTATGACCACAACGAGCCAGAGCACCAGGCTGCCGGCTATGGTCCGCCTGGGCCCGATGCGGTCGGCCAGGTAGCCGGCGCAGAGCGCGCCCGGCACCGCCACCAGGTTCAGCACGATTCCCAGCCCGACGTATTCGGCTTCCGTGAAGCCGATGGTGGTGCGGGCGTACAGCCCGCCGTACAGCGCCACCGTGCTGATCCCGTCGGTGAAGCAGATGGACGCCAGTATGTACCTGGCCGTCTCGCGGTAACGGCGGAGATGGACCAGCGTGTCACGCACGCGTCCCAAGCCGATGGCGACGTACTCTCCCCAGCCCCCGGCCCGGCCCTGCGGCGGAGGCTCGCGGAGCCACACGAACGCGGGCAGAGCGAACACCAGGAACCAGACCCCCACCAGAAGGAAACAGGTCCGGTAGGCGGACACGCCGGCGGGTTCGGCCAGGGGCCGGCTGAGCAACGGCATCGCTATAAGCATGAACAGTAGCCCGCCCACGTAGCCGCCCCCCCATCCCCAGCCTGAGACCGCGCCCACCGCCTCGGGCCTGGACACGTCCGGCAGGAACGCGTTGTAGAAGACGTAGCCCGCCTCGAAGCCGATCATGGCCAGCGTCACGAGCGCCATCGAGAACAAGACATCTCCCCGGCCCGCCCAGTACAGCGGCACGGTGCAGGCAACGCACAGAAGGACCGACGCTATCAGGAAGGACTTCTTGCGGCCGGAGAAGTCGGCCAACGCCCCGAGCACTGGCGAGATGGCGACCAGGATCAGCATGGCCACAAAGTTGGTCACGCCCCACAGCAGGTCGCTGCGGTTGTCCGGCGCATCGACCACCACTTCGCGGAAGTAGATGGCGAAAGCGAAGGTGATGATGATGGTGGTGAAGGGCGAATTGGCAAAGTCGAACAGGCACCAGGCGGCAGTGGCGCGTCGGGGACCGGTGTTCATGGGCGGTCGGTCAATGATGCCTCCCGCACGATTTCGTAGAGCGGGGAGTTGCGGCCTTCCGAACCGGCCAGAATCGCCAACCCGTCCAGGCGGTAGCAGACCGACTCGCCGATGTCGCGGCTGCCGAGCTCCACGGTAGTGGGCGGCTGGCGCCAGATCTCATCGAAAGGCGCGCCGTCCGGAAGCACCAACTCGAAGCCCTGGGCGTAGGTGGCGAGGATGACGCGGCGTCCATCCCGGGCGATGTCGCCCGCAGTCACCGCGGCCGCAATCGGCAGGCTGAACAGCCAGTACTGCCGCCTGACGTTCGGCAATTGTAACGCCGCCACACGCTGGAGGACTATCGGGCTTCCAGCTTTCAGCGGCGCCGGCGCACGGAAGACGACCGTCTCCGGCTCCTGCCCGGCAGACTTGGTGATCACATGGAGGTCGCCGCTGGCCGGGTGCACCAGCAGTGCCTCGGCGTTGTAGGACATTCCGGCGCCGTAGCGCAGGCGGATCGCCTCAGCGGGTTCCGTAAGCCGCAGCGCAGCTCCTCCAGGGCCGGAGCTCTCACCGGTGATGGCCGGCTCCGGCACGCGGTACACAACCACCTCCGGCCGGGTCCGCTCATTGTCACCGATGTCGGCCAGGTACAGGTACGACCGCCCCGGCACGGGTCCCGGACCCACGGCCACGTCTTCCCAGTCGCGCGCCCGCGCCCCTTGCACACGCCAGGCGCCACGCGTTCTGCCCGAGCGGTCTATCGCGAAGACGAACGGCCCGTCCCCGCTGTCGTTGTGCGTCCACAACTGGCCTGCGTTGCGCCACGAGGCTGCCAGTCCGCTGCTCTCGGTGATCCTGGGGTCGGAGATGACCGCCAACAGTACCGGATCGGCGTACCGTGAGTCCGCAGGCCGCTGTCCGCTTGGGGCCGCTACGGTACCAAACGCCATGCAAAGAAGGCACGGGAGAATGCGGTGTGTTCTCACGAAGACGCCCGGAAATAGTAGGTTACCCCACCGATGGGGCGCCCGGTGTCAGGACCCGGGATTGCGGAAGTGGTCCCAGCCGCCCGGCTCCAGGCGCCGGCCAAGGAGGCGGACGAGGCCGGGCTTCCCCTTCACCGCCGTGCCGATGCGCGTGAGCGGCAGGCCTTCAAACCCCGCGGGCGGGCGGGCACGCGGCGGCAGGGTGAACAGCAGCTCATAGTCCTCCCCTCCGTGGAGCGCGTCGGCGGCGCCCGCTCCGGGGAAGGCCGGCGGCTCGCGGTCGAGCTCGGCGGCGAGGCCCGAGGCCAGGCACAGCCGGTGCAGGTCGATCGACAGCCCGTCGCTCAGGTCCATGGCCGCCGTGGCGCGCAGCGATGCACGAAGCCAACAGCCCAGACGAAGCCTGGGCTGGGGGCGGAGGTGGACCTTCCATGCAGCGCCGCGCATGGTGCGCAGACCGAGCGCAGAGCCTCCCAGCCGGCCTGAAACGTAAATGGCGTCGCCCGGACGGGCGCCGTCGCGCCGCAACGCTTTTCCCTTGGGAACGGCGCCGCACACGACGATGTCGCAACCGAACTTGCCGGCCCGGGCCAGGTCGCCTCCCACCAGGGCGGTGCGCGCTTCGGCCGCCAGCCGGTAGAAGCCCCGGAAGAACCGGCTGAGCCACCGCCGGTCCGTCCAATCCGCCAGGGCGAGCGAAAGCAGGCAGAAGCGGGGTTCGGCGCCCATGGCGGCGATGTCGCTCAAGCCCCGGGCGAGGGTCCTGTATCCAACCGCTCCGGCCGGGTGAGTGGCGCGGCGGAAGTGCCGGTCTTCCAGCACCATGTCGGTGGTGATGACCCAGTCCTCCGAGGAACCGGTCGGGCGGAAGACGGCGCAGTCGTCACCGATTCCCCGCACCAGCGAATTGGGCTTGAGCGCGGGCGCGCAACTCTGGATCAGGCGGAGCAGCCGGATTTCGTCCATATGGCCGGGGCGGCCGGCGCCAGGTCCCAGTGTACTGCGGCCCGGGCCGCCGGCGCGCCTAGACCCGGAAGTAGGACACGGATTCGCGCAGGCTCTCGACTTCCCGCGCGTTCTGCTGCATGGTCCGGTCGATGGCCGAGATGGCTACGGTGGCTCCTCGCATCGCTTCCCGCTGCTCGCTGGAACCGCGGGCGATGTCGCCGATCAGCTGGTTGACCCGGTCCACGCTGTCTGCCATTTCCTGCAGCGCATTGCCGGTCCTGGTGGCTAGTTCGCGCCCCACGCCGGCCTTTTGCGTCGATTCCTCGATCAGTCCCGCGATCTCCTTGGCTGCTTCGGCGCTGCGCTGCGCCAGCCTGCGAACCTCAGAGGCAACCACGGCGAAGCCTTTACCTTCCTCGCCGGCGTGCGCCGCCTCAACCGCGGCGTTGAGCGCCAGCAGGTTGGTCTGAAGCGCGATCTCATCCATGACGTTGACGATCTGCGAAATCTTCCGGCTGCTCTCGTTGATCTCGGTGACGGCCTGGACCATTCTGGAGACCGCCTCCCGCCCTCGTTGGGCGCTGGAGTGGGCGTTGGCGGACTGGGAGGCGGCGTCGGCGGCCAGCGCGGCGTTGCTTTCAGCCGCCTGCGCGATGGTGGCCATGGCCTCGGCGGTCTCCTCTACGGTGAGGGTCCCCGCCGCGCCTCCGGCCCGATGGCCGCCTGCGGCGGATGACGACAGCCTGGCCACGGCTTCCCCTACCCTTCGGGAGGCGGCCTGCACGTCGCTGAGTATGCCCCGCAGCCGGACGGTGAAGCTGTTGTAGGCGGCCGCCAGTTCGCCGACCTCATCCTGTGAGGAGGAGTCCACCTCGTGGCTGAGGTCGCCGGCCTCCAGCCGTTGCAGGCCGTAAACCATCTCCTTGAGTGGCCGGGCCACGCTGCGCGCAACCACGAGACCGATCAGCAGCCCCATGCCGCCACCCACCAAGGCCAGGCCGATCAACGAGATGCGAGCCGTACGGTTACGCGCCATCGAGCTCTGGTACTCGCGGTCGCTCTCACTCTTGCGGACCTTGACGAATTGCCCCAGGGCCTCCTGCGCATCCTGAAAACTGTTCAGGCTGACGGAATTGGAGAGTCCGAAGGCCTTGTCCGCCTGGTCTGAGCGCAGGCTGGCCGCTATGTTGGCGTTGGTGTCGCTGAAGGCTCGGAAGAGTCCTTCAATGCGGTTGTGCAGTTGTCTCTCACCGTCATCGGCGACGCTCTCCCCCACCCTGCTGAGGACTCCGGCGAAAGCCGTTTGGGCCTGCGTCATGGCACGGAGGTTGGACTCCCGCTGCTCCGGAGTAAAGGCCACCAGTGCATTCTTCTGACCGCTCAGAGCGTGCAGCAACTCGATCTGCGCCTGCTTGAGGTTTTCAATGCCGGAAACGTGGCGCTGGTAGATGAGAGCCAGCGAGGAGCTTTCCTGCTGAACGTAAAACGCGCCCAGTCCTCCCACACCCAGCGTGAGGATGGCCGTTGCGGCGAAACCCGCCATCATTTTTGCCGACAGCTTCCAGTCCGTCCAGAGGCGATGCCTTTTCCTGTCCATGGTTGAAAAGCGGGACCGGCTCCCGCAACTGGACTATCGGCGCGTGCCGCCGGCGAGTTTATGGTTTCCGGGGGCGGAAGCCCCCGGGCCCGTCTCAAACCCGGCGGCGGAGCGCCGATGAGATCTGCGGAGAGTGAATCCCCGGAAAGAGAGGTACCACGACCATATGAAACCAATAGTCGTTGCAGTGCTGGGTATCTTCGCCGTGGCGGGCAGCGCCTTCGGCCAGGAGGCGCCGCTCAGGGTATCCGAGGTGGTAGCGAAACAGGCGGCGGTGGAGAAGGTGACCCCCGAGTATCCGGCCATGGCGAAGCAGATGCGGCTCGCCGGGCGCGTGGAATTGGAAGCGGTGATAGACGTCGACGGCAGCGTAGAGAAGGCGCAGGTTATCAGCGGCCACGCCCTGCTCAGCAGCGCCGCCGTAGCCGCCATGAAAAGGTGGAAGTTCACGCCCTTCGGCGCCGAAGGCAAGCCGCAGCGCGTGATCACCACCATCTCGTTCGACTTCAAGCTGTAGGCCGGCTGGCCCGGCCCGCCGGGCGGGCTCCGTCGATCACGGTGGCCCGCCGCAGCTTCTCCAGCTCCTGCCGGGCCACATCGGCCCACTGGCTCGACCGGTCTATTCGCAGGTAGATCTTCCAGTGGCGCACGGCCCTCAGCGGCTGGCCGCTGGACTGGTACAGCAGAGCCAGGTTGTAGTGTGCATCGCCGCAGCCGGCATCAAGGCGCACCGCCATCAGGTAGTGAAGCAGCGCCTTGGCCCGGTCGCCCCGTTCGTCGAACAGATTGCCCAGGTTGAAGTGCGCCAGGGCGTATTGAGGGTCCGCTTCCAGCGCCCGGCGGTAGTATTCCTCCGCCCGATCCCAGTCCTGGATCTGAAAGTAGACCGTGCCCAGGTTCACCATGGCGCCCGTGGAGGAGGGGTCCGACACCAGAGCGTTCTTGTAGGCCTCGATGATCTCAGCGCGCGGCGCCCCTCTGTTCTCCAGCAGCAGCGCTTTGTCGAACCATACGGAGGACTCGAAGCGGCGCGCGGCCTCGGCCGCCTTCAGGGCGTCCTGGGCAGCGTGCCCGGGAAACGAGACGACCGAGCCCGCCCCCGCGTCGTCGAAGCGCAGCAGAAACTGGCCCGAGACGGCCTCCATGGCGGCCTCGCCGACCTGCACCGCGATCCTGCCGCTGTCGCAGAAAAGCCTGAGTTCCTTCAGGGGGTCACGCATCGAGCCGAACCGGCGCCGCAATTGCTCCACAGCGCGCCGGATCCTGGCCGGAGAAGCCCCGCCCTTTCGCAGGCGCATCAGGGATTGCAGCACAACCAGGTCGGCGAATGTATAGCCCTCCATGCGGCGTGCCAGACCCAGCCGCTCCCAGTTCGCCAGCCGCCGCTCGCTCAGATCCAGCATGCGGCGGACCTCGGCCCGGCTGTAGGTTTCGCGGGCCGGGCGCACGGTCACGCGAGAGATTTTAACATGAGCACGCCGCCCGGCTCCCGCAGCCGGGCCGGGCGCGCTTGACAGCCGAACCGGACCCGGGCATACTGGAATCTAGTTGCAAGTGGGTTTCATTAGGAAACGCAGGCGCGCAGGCCGCCACCGGCGCGGGGCGGCCGCCTCCACGCTGGTCGAACTGCGCCGCGGCGAGCAGGGAATCCTCGAGCGGATCGACCTGCCGCCGGAGGCCGGCCGCAGGCTGATGGAGTTGGGCTTCATCCCTGGCACGGTCGTCACGGCGGCGGGCTGCGCCCCGGGAGGCGACCCGCGGGTATTCCGCGTGGACGGGTCGGAGGTCGCGTTGCGGCGGGAGACCGCCGCCCTGCTCAAGCTGCGCTGCTCCGCCCCGCCGCAGGAGTAGGTGGCTCCATGAGTTCCTGTGACGGCTGCCGCGCCGTCGGCCCTGAAGCGGCAGCCGCCAGCCAGCCGCGAGCCGGGCACGTGCGGACGGTTGCCATCGTGGGCCCGCCGAACTCGGGCAAATCCACGCTTTTCAACCGGCTGACCGGACTCCGCCAGAAGGTGGCCAATTTCCCCGGGGTCACCGTGGAGCACCGCATAGGGCGGGCGAAGGTCTCCGAGGACCGGGAAATCTGCCTGGTGGACCTGCCGGGCGTCTACAGCCTTTCTCCGCGGTCGGAGGACGAGAGGGTCACGCGCGACGTTCTGGCCGGGCAGACGGACGCCGTCGCGCGGCCGGAGGCCGTGCTGCTGATCCTGGACTCAACGAACCTGGCCCGCCACCTGACGCTGGCCGCGCCGGTTCTCTCGCTCGGCATCCCGACCATGATCATTCTGAACATGGCCGACGAGCTTCGCCGGCGTCAGGGTGTGGTGGACACCGAGGCCCTGGCCCATCACCTGGGAGCCCCCGTCACGCTGGTCAGCGCGATAGAGGGGGAAGGGATGGAGGCGGTGTATGATTTCCTCTCCGGCGCCGTCCGCGTGCCGGCGCCCCTGGACCTCCCCGCCGTGCACGACCTGGCGGGCTGCCGGCAGTGGGCGGGCAGGGTGGGGCGGCGCGCCTCTTACCGTCCTCCGGCGCCGCCGGTGTGGACGCACCGGCTGGATGCGGTGTTCCTGCACCCGCTGGCGGGCCCTCTGATCCTGGCAGTTGTGATTCTGCTGGTCTTCCAGAGCATGTTCACGGGCGCCAGGCCGATGATGGACGCAATCCGGTGGCTGGTGGCAGGGTCCGGGGCGTGGCTGGCGCAGACGCTGCCCGAGTCGCCGGTCCGGTCCCTGCTGGTGGAAGGCGTCTGGGACGGGGTGGGCGCGGTGATCGTGTTCCTGCCGCAGATCCTGCTGCTTTTCCTGCTGCTCGGGGTGCTGGAGGATTCCGGCTACCTGGCCCGGGCCGCCGTGATCGCCGACCGCACCATGGCCCGCGTGGGCTTGCAGGGGAAATCCTTTATACCGCTGCTTTCGGCCTACGCCTGCGCGGTGCCCGCGGTGCTGGCCACGCGCACGATCGAGAACCGGCGTGACCGCATAGCAACCATACTGATCGCGCCGTTCATGACCTGCTCGGCGCGGCTGCCGGTCTACACGCTGATCATCGCCGCGTTCCTGCCGGAGTACCCGCTGGTGGGCGCCCTGGTGGGCACCCGGGCGGCGGCGCTGATCGGACTGTACGCGCTAGGCTTCCTGGCGGCCGTCGCCACGGCCAAGCTGCTCAAGTCCAGCGTGCTTAAGAGCGAGCCGACGCCTTTCGTGCTGGAGTTGCCGCCGTACCGGTGGCCGACGCTGCGCTCGCTCGGCCTGAGGCTGCTGGACCGCGCCGTGATCTTCCTGCGGCGGGCGGGGACAGTCATCCTGCTGGTGGCCGTGATCCTGTGGGCGCTGGCGCACCTGCCGCTGGCCGAAGGCAAGGCGCCGCCCATCGAGGAGAGCTTCATCGGCACGCTGGGACGCACGCTGGAACCTGTCATCAGGCCTCTCGGCTTCAACTGGAAAATCGGAGTGGGGCTGGTAAGCTCGCTGGCGGCGCGCGAGGTGATCGTCAGCACGCTCGGAACGATCTACGGCATGGAGGACCCCGGCTCTACCGGCAGCCTGTCCGCAGCCATCCGCGAAGATCTCAGCCTGGGCGGGGCGGTGGCGCTGCTGGTGTTCTTTGCCTTCGCCATGCAGTGCTTCTCCACGGTGGCCGTGGTGCGCCGCGAGACCGGCGGGTGGAAGTGGCCGGCTCTGCAATTCGCCTACATGGGGTGCCTGGCCTACGCCGGCGCTCTGGTGGCCAACAGGCTGGTTGAATGGCTGGTGTGAAGGAGGGCGGCACGCATGATCTCACCCCCTGATATGGAGACGCTCAGGCGGCGCGAGTCCTGCCTGGAGATGGAACCGGCCGAGTTTCGCCGCCTGGGACACCGCCTGGTGGACCAGGTGGCGGAGTTGCTGGAGACATTGCCGCGGCTGCCAGTGACGCGGGCCGAGTCGCCCGCCCAGGTCCGGGAAGCCCTGAACGCCGGCCTGCCATTGCCGGACAGCGGCACTGCGCCGGACGAGTTGCTCGACTTCGCTTCCCGCGCGCTCGCCGCGCATTCGCTGTTCAACGGCCATCCGCGCTTCCTGGGTTACATCACCTCCAGCGCCGCTCCAATCGGCGTCCTGGGCGAGTTGCTGGCGGCCGCGGTGAACCCCAACGTGGGGGCCTGGAAACTGTCTCCGATGGCCAGCGAGATGGAAGCCCAGACAGTGCGCTGGATCGCGGAGCTTATCGGTTACCCGCCCGATTGCGGCGGACTGCTGGTGAGCGGCGGCAACATGGCCAACTTCGTCGGCTTTCTGGCCGCGCGCACCGCCATTACCGGCTGGGACGTAAGAAGGAGCGGACTGAGCGGAGCCGGCAGCAGGAGGCTGCTCGTCTACGTCTCGGCCGAGACCCACACCTGGATTCAGAAGGCCGCCGACCTGTTCGGCCTGGGAACGGACTCGATCCGCTGGATCCCGGTTGACCGGCAGCAGCGGATGGATCCGGACGCTCTAGTCGCCGCCATCGAGCTGGACAGGGCCGAGGGCGGCCAGCCGTTCCTGGTGGTCGGCTCGGCCGGCACGGTGAGCACGGGGGCAGTGGACCCGCTGCCCGTTCTGGCGGCCATATGCCGGGAGCAGAACCTGTGGTTTCATGTGGACGGAGCCTACGGCGCGGTGGCCGCCGCAGTCCCTGGAGCGCCGGCCGATCTGCAGGGCATTTCGGAAGCGGACTCGGTGGCCATCGATCCGCACAAGTGGCTCTACGCTCCTCTGGAGGCCGGCTGCGCGCTGGTGCGGAGCGCAGAGAGCCTGCTGGCCACGTTCTCCTACCACCCCCCTTACTACCACTTCGAATCGGAGGCGGCCAACTACTTCGACATGGGCATGCAGAACTCGCGGGGCTTCCGGGCGCTCAAGGTGTGGCTGGCGCTGAAGCGGGCGGGCCGCGCGGGGTACGTGCAGTCGATCAGCGAGGACATGCTTCTGGCCGAGCACGCCTACAGTCTGGCCGGCAGCCATCCAGAGTTGCAGGCCATGACCCGCAGCCTGAGCATAGCGACGTTCCGTTATGTTCCCCGGGATCTGCGTCCGCGGCTGGGGGAAGAGGCCGTGGAAGAGTACCTGGACCGCCTCAACCAGGAGTTGCTGGCGAAGATCGAAGTCTGCGGCGAGGCGTTCGTCTCGAACGCCCTGGTGGAGGGGCGGTTCGCGCTGCGGCTTTGCGTCGTAAACTTCCGTACGTCGCTCGAGGACATCGAAGCTCTGCCGGGCCTGGTGGCGCGACTGGGGCGCGAGCTGGATGAGGCCCTCCGCCAATCGGAGTTCCGGGACTGATACCGTAGCTAGGAAGAGGCACCCAGCGAAAGGCCATGCGAAACGTCATTATTGTGGGCTCCGGCTGCGCGGGCAACACCGCGGCCCTCTATACCGCCCGCGCCAACCTCCAACCTCTGGTCGTGGCGGGAAACGAGCCCGGGGGCCAGCTGTCGCTTACTACCTTGGTGGAGAACTTCCCCGGCTTCCCGGAGGGCATCAACGGGCCGGACTTGGTCGAAAACATCAGGAAGCAGGCTGAGAGCTTCGGCGCGGAGTACCTCAACGGCACGGTGATCGAAGCCGACCTTGCGAAGCGCCCCTTCCGGCTGAATGCCGACGGCGAGTGGCTGGAGAGCCGGGCGGTGATTGTTGCTACCGGCGCGCGGGCGCGCTGGCTGGGGCTGCCATCAGAGCAGAAGCTTATCGGGCACGGGGTGAGCTCCTGCGCCACCTGCGACGGCTTCTTCTACCGCGGCAAGAAGATCATGGTGGTGGGCGGCGGCGACTCAGCCATGGAGGAGGCGATCTTCCTGACACGCTTCGGCTCGGGGGTGAGCGTGGTTCACCGGCGCGACGAGTTCCGGGCCTCCAGGATCATGCTGGAGCGGGCGCGGGCCAATCCCAAGATCAAGTGGCTCACCAGCACCGTGGTCGAGGACGTGCTGGACGTCGAGAAGGGCATTGTGACGGGCGTGCGCCTGCGCAGCACCAAGGACGGACGCGTCTGGGAGCAGGAGGTTGACGGGTTCTTCGTGGCCATCGGACATGTTCCGAACACGGCGGTGTTCAAGGGCCAACTCGATCTCGACCCGGACGGGTACATCCTGTCCAGGGGCGGCGCGCGCACCAACATCGAGGGCGTGTTTCACGCCGGCGACGTGCAGGACCGGGTCTACCGCCAGGCCATCACCGCCGCCGGCGCCGGCTGCATGGCGGCCATCGAGGTTGAGCGCTTCCTCGAAGCCGAGGGGCATTAGGGCACTGTGGAAGCCGCCGCATTTTGAGACGCGCATGTCGTGACTCCGCCGGAGACTGGAGCAGGTCCTGGATTCACTGAAGCAGGCAGCGATTCGTCCTGAGCGGCTTCGCGCAGATTGGGCAGGCCCCCGAGCGCCGGCAGCGCCGTGGGCGAAGCCAGCCTGCGCGTGGTCATGGGCCGCGACGGCGGCATGCTGCTGGCGAAGTGAACCTCTTCAACCACCAAGACACCAAGACATGAAGGAATGAGGATGCTCGGTCGCGCCCGATGATCCAGCGGCGCTTGGCGGGCCGCGCCACATCCATGCGCCCGGCCGCCGGCGGCGGCGTCGACAGCCGGCACTTGGCCGGCTCCGGTTCTTCGCGGAGCCATTCCGCGCGGTTCTGTGCTTTCGAGGCGTTGCACAGAACCGCGACCGTGAGGGAGCGGGATTGCAGGCCTGCGGACTTCTGACCCCGGAGACTAGCGCATGTTTGCGCTTTTTTGAGGGCCTTTTTCCGTAAGTCGTTGAAAACAC
>JBBITL010000027.1:0-51629 GCA_037440765.1 Solibacteraceae bacterium | reverse complement strand
CCGAAGAAGGCGCCCGCCAGGTTCAGCGTGGCGGCCGGGTCGCGTGCGTACAGGGGGGAAATCGCGTGAAAGGCGGCGTTGGTCAGCAGCCCCAGGCTCAGCCCGAGCAGGAACAGCCCGCCCATCCGCCACCACGGGGAAGAGGCGGGGGGGACAGCGGCCAGGAATAAGAAACCGGCGCAGGCCACCCCGGATGACAGAACAAACAGGAAGCGGACGCCCTTACGGGATAGCAGGGCATGGGCAGGCCTGATGGACGCCAGCATCCCGGCGTTGAGGCTTAGGAAGAAACCGCCGACAGTCAGGAACCCCGAGCTGACGTGATACCCCCAGGCCGGCAGAATGGCGCCCAGGAACGCTACCAGGATACCGGCCAGGAAGAAGCCCGAGAGGCTCTTGCGGACTGACGAGGCCTGCAAAAGCTGCGCGCAGCCGCCAGGCTCCACGTGCGATCCCGTGCCGTCATGCGCTGCGCTCGCCACCAGCGTATTGTAACGCGACAGGGAAGGTGCTGCCTCCAGATTCCAGTAGCCAGACCCGCCTGGATACTAGAAAACGGAGTGAGTGATGATATTTGCCTATATTTTTCATGGCTTTAGGCCTGGCAGGGGGATTGCTTCAATATGGCGGCAGAAGAGGTTGTGTCTGGTTTTGGAGGGTTGCCTCTCCAGGTAGCCTCCTGGCCCCGCCGCCGGCGGGGTTTTTCTTTTCTTGGCTCTGCTAGACTGGTGCTTCTCTGAACTGATGACGGGCCTCTACGCGCGCTGGATCAACAACTGGGAATCGAGACTGGCGGAGCGGGACACCAACCGAAGGATCCACCCTTTCGAATGGGGCCTGGAGTGGCTGGGTCTGTCCGGCGGGGCCTCGGGTCCTTCCCAGCAGATGAGAGAGTACGCCCGGCAAGCAGTGCGTGGCTCGGAGGAGTTCTTCGCCCACGAAACACCGGTCGATTTCGAACTCCGCGATGGACATCTGGCTTTCACAAGCCCGCTCGTGTCACCCCACCCGGAGAACAATCGTGTCCATGCGGCGTTCTTCCCGGCTCCCGGGGACGGGGGCCGCGCCGTGGTGGTCCTGCCCCAGTGGAACGCGGACGCCTCCGGTCACGTCGGACTTTGCCGGCTGCTGAACCGCTTCGGGCTGACCGCGCTGCGTCTCAGCCTGGCCTACCACGACCGGCGCATGCCGGCCGGCGAGCAGCGGGCGGATTTCCATGTTTCAAGCAACCTGGGCCGCACGCTCCACGCCTGCCGCCAGTCCGTGCTCGACGCCCGCGCCTGCCTGGACTGGCTGGAGCAGCAGGGCTACAGCCGGCTTGGAATCCTGGGCACCAGCCTCGGTTCCTGCGTCGCCTTCATCACGGCGGCTCATGACCTCCGCCTCAAAGCGGGCGTGTTCAACCACGTCTCGACGCACTTCGGCGACGTGGTGTGGACCGGCCTGGCGACGCGCTGGGTGCGCCGGAGCCTGGGCAACGCCATAAGCCAGGACGATCTCAGGGAGATCTGGGCCCCCATCAGCCCGGCCACCTACGTTCCGCGCATGGCCGGCCGTGACATCGACAGCCTGCTGGTCTGGGCCCGTCACGACACGTCCTTCCTGCCCGAGCTTTCCAAACAATTCATTAAGTCAATGTTTAGAACAACTTCCCGCGCGCGCGCCGTGTGCCTGCCCTGCGCCCACTACACGACCGGGGAATTCCCGTTCAACTGGATTGACGGGCTCCTGATGTGCCGCTTCCTGGCGGCGCGCCTCTGAGCACGAGTTTTTGGTTGACAACAAGGCGCAGCGACTCTAGTATGGAGGCAGCACTGAGAAAGGAGGTGGTCCAGGAAAATGTTATCTGGCAGTAGTACCAAGCGCGAGGTGGCCGACTGTTAGAGTGACCGCTCCGACGTAGCTGGCCCCGTCTCAGTCGCGGGGCCTCAGTTCCTGTGGACCGGTCGCCTCGGCGCAATAAGCCGTGCCTCAGGATCTCTCCTTTGGCTACCCAACCCCCGCTCCGCTAGGCCGAGCGGGGGTTTTTCGTTTGGGGCTTCCGGCCCGCGGCGGCAAGACCCGGCCGCCGGCCGGTTTGACTTCGCGGCGGGGGTCGGGTAAGCTAAGAGTTTCGTAGCAGTTAAGCTGAGAGGCCAAGTCTGTCCATGAGCACGCAATTTCCCTCCGGGAAGGATATCAAGAGAGATTGGCGCCTCATCGACGCCCAGGACGCGGTGCTGGGGCGCGTAGCCAGCCAGGCCGCGCGGTTGTTGATGGGGAAGCACAAGCCATCCTACACCCCCTTCCTGGACCTGGGCGATCATGTGGTGATCATCAACGCCGCCAAGGTGCGGCTCACGGGAAACAAGGAAGAGCAGAAGGTTTACCGCCGGCACTCGGGCTATCCGGGGGGGCTGTGCGAGACCAGCGCCCGCCAGATGCGGGCCAAGAGTCCGGTCAGGATGGTTGAGTTCGCCGTGGCGGGCATGCTGCCCAAGACCAAGCTGGGCAAGCAGATGTTCCGCAAGCTCAAGGTTTACGCCGGAGACCGTCACAAGCACCAGGCTCAGAAGCCGGTTCAGGTTGCGGCGGCCGGGCGCTAGAGAGAAAAGAGGATTCCGAGTGGCAGCAACGTTAGTGCAGCATTTGGGAACCGGGCGGCGCCGGCGCGCGGTGGCGCGCGTTATCCTGCGCCCGGGCAAGGGCCAGATCACCGTCAACAAGCGGGAGTTCGAAGCGTACTTCCCCACGGAGTCCGCGCGTTCCATCGTCCGCCAGCCGCTGCTGGCCACCGAGACCGCGGACAAGTTCGACGTCCTCGTCAACACCGACGGGGGAGGCCTTCAGGGTCAGGCCGGAGCGGTCCGGCTGGGCATAGCCAGGGCGCTGGTGGAATTCAACTCGGAACTGCGGCCGAAGCTGAAGGAACTCGGATTCCTGACGCGGGACCCGCGGAGCCACGAGCGGAAGAAGTACGGCCAGAAGGGCGCCCGCAAGCGGTTCCAGTTCTCCAAGAGGTAGATGCGTTTTGCGGATGCCGTCGTCCTGCCCCGCGGCAGGGGTACGGCATCCTGGTTGGGGAGGTAGTTTCCGCGCGCGCAAATCCCGCTTTGGACCGCGCGCGCGGAACCAGCGAGCACGACACTAAGGAGGCAGTTTGCCGTCGATTTCCATGAAGGAATTGCTCGAAGCCGGCGTACACTTCGGGCACCAGACCAAGCGCTGGAATCCGAAGATGAAGGAATACATCTTCGGGGAACGCAACGGGATCTACATCGTGGATCTCCAGAAGACGCTGAAGCTTTTCAAGGACGCAATGCGGTTTCTGGGCGAAGCCGCGGCGCAGGGAAAGACGGTCCTGTTCGTGGGGACCAAGCGGCAGGCGCAGGAAGCCGTGGCTGAGGAGGCCAGGCGCTGCGGCATGTTCTACGTGAACCAGCGCTGGCTGGGCGGCCTGCTGACCAACATGGTGACGGTGCAGAAGTCCATCAAGCGCCTCAAGGCGCTGGACGCCATGTCCGCCACCGGAGACTGGGAAGGGCGCCCCAAGAAGGAGATCATACGCCTGGAGCGCGAGCGCAAGCATCTCCAGCAGAACCTGGAAGGCATTAAGGAGATGGGCCGGCTGCCGGACGTCCTGTTCGTGATCGACTCCAGCAAGGAAGCCATCGCGGTGAAGGAAGCCCGCAAGCTGGGCATCCCGGTGGTGGCGGTCGTGGACACCAATTGTGACCCGGACGAGGTCGACTACGTCATCCCGGGCAACGACGACGCGCTGAGAGCCATCCGCCTGTTCACCAACAAGGTGGCCGACGCCGTCATCGAGGGCAGAGCTCTGGCCACCGAGCAGGAATTCACCGCCGAGAGGATCATCACCGACGAGACCCCTCCGGAGGAGATCCCCGAGTACACGCAGTACGTGGACCCGCGCTACGCCGAGCAACTCATGGCCGAGAGCATCCCTGATGAGGACCTGCCATCGGTCTCGCTGCCGCGTGAGAATCCGGCTGTCCAGACGCCGGAACCCGTCGCGGACACCCAGAACTAGCCCGGCCGGCCCACCGGACGGTTTGCATGGCTTCAGGGCTGCATTCAGGAAGGAATTATGGCGGAAATCACCGCACAACTTGTCAAACAGCTCCGCGACCGCACAGGCGCGGGGATGATGGAATGTAAGCGCGCGCTGGAGGAGGCCGCCGGCAATCTGGCCGAGGCCGAGGTCGTGTTGCGCAAGCGCGGCATCGCCGCCGCCGGCAAGAGGGCGGCGCGGGCCACCGGCCAGGGCATTATCGCCAGCTACCTCCACCCAGGCGCGCAGCTCGGCGTGCTGGTGGAGGTGAACTGCGAATCCGATTTCGTGGCGCGCACCGAGGAGTTCCAGCAACTGGCCCACCAGGTCGCCATGCAGATCGCCGCGCTGGACCCGCAGTTCGTGCGGCGCGAGGAGGTTGCCGAGGACGTGCTTCAAAAGGAGCGCGAGATTCAGCGCGCCCGCGCCATCGCCGAGGGCAAGCCGCCGCAGGTCGCCGAGAAGATGGTGGAAGGCAGGATGAACAAGTTCTTCGAGGAGGTCTGCCTCTACGACCAGCCGTTCATCATGGACGGCAGCATGACCATCGGCCAGCTTGTCGCCAGTAAGATCGGCAAGATAGGCGAGAACATCACCGTTTCGCGCTTTGTGCGATTCAAGGTGGGCGGCGCGGCGGCTGAGTAGTCTGGACTCGGAGGGCCCGGTGCTCCGGTACAAGCGTATCCTCCTCAAGTTGAGTGGCGAGGCGCTCGCGGGCCAGGCGGGCTTCGGCCTGGACCCGGAACGCCTGGCCGGCGTGGCGGCCGAGGTCGCCGCGGTGGTCCGGGCCGGCGCCCAGCTCGGCGTGGTGATCGGCGGAGGGAATTTCTTCCGGGGGGCGGCAGCGGCGGCCCGGAACATGGACCGCGTCACGGCCGACTACATGGGCATGCTGGCCACGGTGATCAACGCCCTGGCTTTCCAGGACGCCCTCGAATCGGCCGGCGCGGCCGCGCGCGTCATGACCGCCATCGAGATGCGGCAGGTGGCCGAGCCGTATGTCCGCTGGCGCGCCGTCCGTCACCTGGAGGAAGGGCGGGTGGCTGTTTTCGCGGGCGGCACCTCCAACCCCTACTTCTCCACCGACACGGCCGCGGCGCTGCGCGCACTGGAGACCGGCGCCGAACTCCTCGCCAAGGCCACGCGGGTCGACGGCGTGTTCGACAGCGACCCGCTGAAGAACCCGGCGGCCATCCTTTACAGGGAGATTTCCTACACCGATGTCCTCGCCGGGCGTCTGGCCGTCATGGACGCGGCGGCGATCGCCATGTGCCGGGACAACTCCCTTCCCGTGGCGGTCTTCAATCTCAACACGCCGGGCAATATAATGCGGATAGCCGCCGGCGAAACGGCAGGAACACTGATTCACCCTTGAGGCGTTATGAAACCAGCATCCACAAGTGGACAGACCTTCCCGTCAATCAAGGAAGTCGAAAGTCATGCCAGGGGGCGAATGGAGAAGGTGCTCGCCGACTTGCAGCACGAGATGGCCTCCATCCGCACGGGCCGGGCTTCGATCGGCCTGCTGGACGGCGTGCGCGTCGACTACTACGGAACGCCGACCCCTCTCAATCAACTGGCCACGCTGCACGTGCCCGAGCCGTCCCTGATCACGGTCCAGCCCTGGGACGTCTCCCAGATGGGCGCCGTGGAGAAAGCCATCCGCTCGGCGGACCTGGGACTGAACCCTAACAACGACGGCCGCATCATCCGCGTGCCCATACCGCCGTTGACCGAAGAGCGGCGCAAGGAAATCGTCAAACGCCTGCACGCGGTGGCCGAGGACCACAAGGTGGCGGCCCGCAACATCCGGCGGGACGCCAACGACAGCCTCAAGAAACTGCTGAAGGACAAACTCATCAGCGAGGATGACGACCGCCGGGCGCACGACGAGGTCCAGAAGCTGACCGACAGCTACATAGCCAAGATCGACCAGGCCGCCAAAGCCAAAGAGAAAGAGATCCTCGAGCTGAAGTAGGGGCATGCGGGCGCAAGCCCCTACGCGGCTGTCCAATCCACTGTGCGTGCGAGAGCGTGGCTCTGGCGCGCCAGTTCCAGCGCGCGGATCACCTGGCAGGCCTGCTCCGCGGTCACCTCCAGGCGGGCGAGGCCGCTCAGCGCGTCGCGCACGTTGGCATAGTAGAGGCGGTAGTCGCCCGGTTGGGCAGGAACCCGCCGCGTTTCCCCTCCGGCCCGCGTCAGCGTGCCCCAGAGGGACTCCTCCTCACGGCCCCAGTCCTCTCCGCCGGGCGGACGGCCCTGCCGCAAGGGCGCCTCCTGCGGGTCCATTCCGAACTTGACGTAGGCCCCCTCAGCTCCATAGATCAAAAACCTCGGCCCGGGGGAACAGGCCAGCATGGTGGCCCCGAGCAGCACGCGCAGGCCCGGGTAGTGCAGGGTCAGGTCGAACGCATCGTCGGCCACGGCCTGACGCCGCTCAACCCGAATGTCGGCGGTGGCCGCCGATGGGGAGCCAAACAGGGCCAGCGCCTGGTCGATCAGGTGCGGCCCCAGATCGTAGAGGATGCCCCCATGCGGCTGGCCGCTCTCACGCCACGAGCCGGGGCGCAGTTCGGGACGGAACCGGTCATAGCGGGACTCGAACCGCACGACGCGGCCAAGGGCGCCTTCTTCAATGAGCCGCCTGACCGTCAGAAAATCGCCGTCGAACCGCCGGTTGTGATAGACCGAGAGCAGGCGTCCCTGTGCGGCCGCAATCCTTATCAGGTCCTCCCCCTCAGCCGAGGTGAGGGTGAAGGGTTTGTCGACCACCACGTCCTTGCCCGCCTCAAGGCACCGCCGGGCCAGTTCGTAGTGCGAATCGTGAGGCGTGGCGATCACCGCCAGCCGGATCTCGCGGTCCGAGAGCAGCGCATCCACGTCCCGGACCACGGTCACGTCCGGATACGCCTGGCGGGCGGAGTCTCCGCGCCGCTGGACTATGGTCTTGAGTCTCAGTCCCTCTACGGCCCGTATGACCGGCGCGTGGAAGCTCCGCCCCGCTATTCCGAAGCCGATCAGGCCTGCCGGAATCGGGGGCGTCCTCGCCACTGGCGCTACTCCCCCGCGGCGGTTCGCGCCTGCTCGAGGTCTCTGTGGTAGCACTGGAGGGACCTCACCCCCGCCTGCGCCTGCCTGCGGGCGGCTATCCCCCTGGCCGCCGCCACGGCGCCCGCCAGCGTTGTTATGTAGGGCACCTTGTACTTGATGGCGTTCTTGCGGATGTATGAGTCGTCGTACTTGCTGCGTTTGCCAGAGGGCGTGTTGACCACCAGGTGAATCTGGCGGTTCATGATCAGGTCCACGATGTTGGGACGGCCCTCCTGCAACTTGTTGACAACTTGCGCGGGGATACCGTGGCGCTCCAGGCAGGCGGCGGTTCCGTCAGTGGCCAGAATGGTGAAGCCCAGTTCGGCGAACAGGCGGGCGGGCTCGGTCACGGCCGCCCTGTCGTTTTCCGCCACCGTTATCAGCACCGTGCCCTCCATCGGCAGCGTCTGGCGGGCGGCCTCCTGGGCCTTGAAGAAGGCCTCCCCGTAGGTGCCAGCCATCCCCAGCACCTCTCCGGTGGAACGCATCTCCGGCCCCAGCAGCGGGTCGACCTCCGGGAACATGTTGAACGGGAACACGGCCTCCTTGACCCCGTAGTGCGGAATCGCCCCCCCGCGCAGGCCCAGGTCGGCCAGCTTCTTGCCGAGCATGACCTGGGTGGCTACGCGCGCCATTTGTATGTTGCAGACCTTGGAGACCAGAGGCACCGTGCGGGAGGCCCGCGGATTGGCCTCCAGCACGTACACCGTGTCGCCGGAGATGGCGTACTGCATGTTCATAAGCCCGACCACCTTCAGCTCGACGGCGATGCGCCGCGTGTACTCGCAGATCGTCGCCAAGTGCCCGGGCGGAATGCTCACCGGCGGGATCACGCAGGCCGAGTCGCCCGAGTGAACGCCGGCCAGTTCGATGTGCTCCATGACGGCGGGAATGAAGACCTCGGCGCCGTCGGAGACCGCATCGGCCTCCGCCTCGATGGCGTCCACCAGGAACTTGTCGACCAGGATGGGCCGCTCGGGGGTGACGTCCACGGCGGCCGCCATATAGTGGCGCAGCATCTCCTCGTCGTAGACCACCTCCATGCCGCGCCCGCCCAGCACATAGCTCGGCCGCACCATCAACGGGTAGCCTATGCGCCGGGCTATGGCCACGGCCTGCTCGACCGTCACGGCCATGTCCGAATCGGGCATCGGGATTCCCAGCCTGGCCATCACCTTGCGGAACCGGTCCCGGTCCTCGGCCAAGTCGATGGTCTCCACCGATGTGCCCAGGATCTTCACGCCGCACGCCGCCAGTTCCGCGGCGATGTTCAGGGGAGTCTGCCCGCCGAACTGCACTATGGCGCCGATGGGCTTCTCCTTCTCGTAGATGCTCAGCACGTCCTCCACGGTGAGCGGCTCGAAGTAGAGCTTGTTGGAGGTGTCGTAATCCGTGGACACCGTCTCCGGGTTGCAGTTGACCATGATCGACTCATAGCCTTCATCGCGGATGGCGAAAGCCGCGTGCACGCAGCAGTAGTCGAACTCAATCCCCTGGCCGATGCGGTTGGGGCCGCCGCCGAGGACCAGGACCTTCTTGGGGTTGGCGCTGGCTACCGTCTCATCCGGGGCGTTGTAGGTGGAGTAGTAGTAGGCTGCGTTCGCCACGCCGCTCACCGGCACCGCCGCCCACCCTTCCACGACGCCCAGACGCTTGCGATGCTCGCGGATTGCGGCTTCCTTCACCTCCAGCAGCCTGGCCAGGTAGCGGTCCGCGAAGCCGTCCTTCTTGGCCCGCGCGAGCAGTTCATCCGGCAGAAGTCCGCCCCGGTGCTTGAGTATCTCTTCCTCCAGTTCGACCAGTTCCCGCATCTGGTCGATGAAGTAGGGCTTGATAAAAGTCTTCTCGTGCAGATCCCTGGTCGTGGCCCCCTTGCGTAACGCTTCGTACATGATGAACTGCCGTTCGCTGGAGGGCTCGGTCAACATGCTCATCAGTTCAGCGAGCGGCTTCTCATGGAAGTCCCTGGCGAAACCCAGGCCGTAGCGGCCGTTCTCGAGCGAGCGTATGGATTTCTGAAAGGCCTCCTTGTAGGTCTTGCCGATGCTCATGGCCTCGCCCACGGCGCGCATCTGCGTTCCCAGCCTGTCCTCGGCGCCGCGGAACTTCTCAAAGGCCCAGCGCGGGAACTTCACCACCACGTAGTCGCCCCAGAAGGCGTACTTGTCGAGCGTCCCCAGGCGCCAGTACGGAATCTCGTCCATGGTCAGCCCCGCCGCCAGCTTGGCGGACACCAGCGCGATGGGGAAGCCCGTGGCTTTGGAGGCCAGGGCTGAGGAGCGCGAGGTGCGCGGGTTGATCTCGATCACCACCACGCGGCCGGTTTTGGGATCGTGCGCGAACTGGATGTTGGTCCCGCCGATGACCTGGATCGCCTCCACGATCCGGTAGGCCTTTTCCCGAAGCTCGGCCTGCAACTCCGGCGAGATGGTGAGCATGGGCGCCGTGCAGAAGGAATCCCCCGTGTGCACGCCCATGGCGTCCACGTTTTCTATGAAACAGACGGTGATCATCCGGTTGTTGGCGTCGCGGACGACTTCCAGTTCCAGTTCCTCCCATCCAAGAACCGATTCCTCTACCAGGATCTGCCCCACCGGGCTCGCCGAGATGCCGCGGCCGGCCACCACTCGCAACTCCTCCACGTTGTAGACCAGCCCGCCCCCCGTCCCCCCCATGGTGTAAGCCGGCCGGATGACCGCCGGATAGCCCAGCCGGGCGGCGATGCTCTCGGCCTCCTCTACGGAGTAGGCGGGGTCGCTGGCAGGCACTTCGATGCCGAGCCGTTTCATGGTCTGCTTGAACACCATGCGGTCCTCGCCGCGTTCAATGGCGTCGACCTGCACACCGATGACCTTCACCCCGTACTTGTCCAGGGCGCCGGCCTTTGCCAGCTCCGAACACAGGTTCAGGCCGGACTGGCCTCCCAGATTGGGCAGCAGCGCGTCGGGACGCTCCTGCTCAATGATCTGGACCATGCTCGGGAGGTTGAGCGGCTCGATGTAGGTGATGTCGGCCATGCCGGGATCGGTCATGATGGTCGCCGGATTGGAGTTGGCCAGGACGACCTGGTAGCCGAGCTCGCGCAGAGCCTTGCAGGCCTGGGTCCCGGAGTAGTCGAACTCGCAGGCCTGCCCGATAACGATGGGCCCGGAGCCGATAATCATGACTTTGTGGATGTCGTTACGGCGCGGCATACGGTGATTACTCCTGAGAAAAGGTAAACAGACCATTATCCACGAAAAAGCCGGGAACTGCCGATGAGCCTTTGAGGCATGACTCGCTTCTGTTCCGGCCTGGCGGAATGAATGCTTGTTCTCGTTGGCATAGGGATCGTTCTGTCCGCGGTCTTTGGAGGGTTTCTCCTTCAGCGCGGCAACATCCTGGTGCTGCTCCAACCCTCGGAGCTGATAATCATCCTGGGGGCCGCCGTCGGCATCATGCTGGCCGCCAACCCGGCCAGCGCCGTCCTCAATATTCTTAGAGGCGCCCTATCCGTCTTCAGGCCTGCACCCTATACGCGCGCCTTCTACGATGCCGCGCTCAAACTGATCTTCGAGCTGTTCAGCATCGGGCGCCGCCACGGCATGCCCGCGCTGGAGACGCACATCGAGGATCCGGACTCCAGCCCGGTGTTTTCCAACTACCCGGAAGTCTCCTCCGACAGGGCGGCCGTGGTCTTTCTGTGCGACTCACTGCGGATGCTCACCACCGGCGTGGCCCGCAGCGGCGAACTGGCGCACCTGATGGACCTGGACGTGGAAGTGCAGCGGAAAGAGCGCCACGGCCCGGTGGGCGCCCTCGGCATGCTGGCCGACTCGCTGCCGGGGCTGGGGATCGTCGCCGCCGTGCTGGGGGTGGTGGTGACGATGCAGGCGCTCGGCAGCGCCCCGGAGGAGGTCGGCCACAAGGTGGCCGCCGCGCTGGTGGGGACGTTCCTGGGGATTCTGCTGTGCTACGGGGTGGTCGGCCCGCTGGCCTCCCACCTGGAAACGCGCAACGAGGACCGCTCGCACTTCATTCAATGCCTCTATTCAGGCATTCACGCCTACGCCAGCGGCTCCAGCCCGCTGCTGGCCGCCGAGTTTGCGCGGCGCTCGATTCCCCCGGCGCTGAGACCCAGCTTCGACGACATGGAGACGACCTTTCGCCGTGAAGTGAAGATCCCCCCCGCCCCCGGACAGGCGGCCGCATATGGACGGCAGGAACGCGCCGGATAACCCGCCGGCGCGGCGGCGCACCGCCCTGGCGGCCGCCAAACACCGCGGCGGCGCGTGGAAGGTGGCCTACGCCGACTTCGTGACCGCGCTGATGGCGCTGTTCATCGTTCTCTGGCTGATGAATACCAGCAGGCAGGTGCAGCAGTCCATAAGCTCGTACTTCAGAGATCCCCGGGCGCACTCCAGGCTGGACCGCCCGGCCGCGGAAGGCAGCGGTCCGGCGGCCGGCGGCATTGAATTGAACCAGCTCAACGCCGGCGAGCTGCGCGACCGGCTGGAAGCGGCAATCAGCGCCGCGCCGGAGTTGGGCCGGCTCAAAGACCAGGTGCGGATCAGCGTAACCGTAGAGGGGTTGAGGGTCGAGTTGATGGAGACCGAGCAAGGGCTTTTCTTTGAGAGCGGCCGGCCTGAGCCGAGCGCCAACGGAGAGCGGATGCTCGCCCTGCTGGCCGGGGAGCTGGCCCGTCTGAAGAATCGCGTGCTCGTCGAGGGCCACACCGACGCCCGGCCCTACCGCTTCACCGCGATTCACGGCTACACCAACTGGGAACTCTCCGTTGACCGCGCCAACGCGGCCCGCCGGGTCATGGAAGACCGCGGACTCAGTTCCCACCAGATTGCCCAGGTGCGGGGTTTCGCCGACCGGCGGCTGCTCGATGCGGGCTCTCCGCAGGACAGCCGCAACCGCCGGATCTCGGTCGTCGTGGAGTACGACGAGCCGGCGGCCCTGGCCAAGCCCACCCCTTTCGGAGAGCCTCCCCCCCGCGCCCCGCTGCTGCGCCACTGACATCGCAGTGGCGCCCGCGCTCACCCCAACCAGGCAGTCAACTCCCCGGCCGGCAGGCGGATGCCCACGCAGAAGGGGCCGAACAGGGCGTAGACGGCGCTGGCTTCATCGAAGCGCATTTCGTAGATCACGCGCTTGAAGTGCAGAGGGTCATCGGCGAACAGGTCCACGCCCCACTCCCAGTCGTCGAAACCGATCGAGCCGGAGATGATCTGCTTCACCTCGCCGGCGTATTTGCGGCCCGCTTCGCCGTGCTCGTGCATCATCCGCCGCCGCTCGGCCATGGGCAGGGTGTACCAGTTGGCGGTCTCGCCGCGCTTGCGGTCCATGGGGTAGAAGCAGATGTAACGGCTGGCGGGGATGGACGGGTACAGCCGCGGCGCCATGGCCTTGCGGTGCTGCGCCAGCGTCGCGGCTACCTCGCCCGCCCATTCCTCCGAATCGGGGCGCAAGCCCCGCTCCAGCAGGCCGCGGTACAGCTTCAGGCTGGAGTCGTACAGCCCCAGTTCCACCACCGAGAGGTATGATGTCGCGGGCTCCAGATACTCGGCCAGCTTCAGCCGCGCCAGGCGCTGCTGGGCGGCGCCGAGCTCCTCAAAGCTCCGCCGGAAGTGGAGGAACAGCAAGTCGCCCTTGTGCCCCAGGATTGAATAGAGCGCGCTCTGCCGCTCTCCGGCCGGCTCCATCTCCTCGAGCGCCGCCGCCGCTTCGGCCGCCGCTTCACGGCGCGCATCTCCGGAGAGCGCTTTCCAGGAGGCCCGCTTCACCCGGAACATCTGGTGAAGGACGCTTGCGCCCTCCACGGTCAGTGGAACCGCCGGCATAGCCGCTTGCGCGGCGGCCCGATCATCTACTTTCCCTGGATGCACACCGATTCCCCTCCTCTTTCCACTCTACCGGACAGAGGCCGCGTCTTCATCCAAACAGCTCGGCGTGGCTTCCAGTCCGCGCCAGAATGGTGGCCTCCCCCGCCAGCCGGCAGAGAAGAACCCAGTCCGGCTCCACATGGCAGTCCCAGCGGCCCTTCCACGCCCCCCGCAGGGAGTGGGGCCGGCGCCGGGCTGGCAGGTTGCGTCCCTGCTGGAGGAGATCCACGATCATCCCCAGCTTGTCCAGGTCCTTTCCCTGCCGCCTCATGCGCCGCAGGTCCCACTCAAACGCCGTGGTGGCAAGAAGGACGCGGGCCATCAGAGCTGTTTGCGCAGCTCACGAAACGAGCCGTACCGCTTCAGGGCAGCGGGTCGGTTCGCCTCCTTCATCGCCGCGACGGTCTCCTTGTTGGGCACGGCGACAGGGAACGGCAAGCCGTTGTGCAGTTCCACCTGCTTCAAGAAGACGCGGACGGCTTCCGTAGTGGAGATGCCCAGGGCGGAGAAAATGCGCTCGGCCGATCTTTTGAGCTTTGGGTCGACCCGGGCATGGATCATCTCCGACTTCGCACGTCGCGCGCGCATCGGCGCCTCCCATCCACACTGTATCTCAAATGAGATACGGTTGCTGCTAGGGCGCCGCCGGCGCTTCCAGCTTCCCCTGCCGGAAGGCCTTCAGATAGCGGCCGCAGTACTCGTCCCGCCCGAGCAGCGCCTCGGCGGCGGCGAGGTTGGCCATCAACTGCCGGTCGCAGGGGTCGATGATAGCGGCGTCCAGGCCACGGCTGAGCAGCAGCACCAGGAAGGTCTGGTTCAGCAGCCTCCTGGCGGGCAGGCCGAACGACACGTTGCTCAGCCCGACGCTGGTATGGACGCCCGGATAGCGCGCCATGATCTGGCTCACCGCCTCCGCCACCCCCCTGCCGTGTTCGCCGCCTGTGCTTACCGGCAACACGCAGGGGTCCACGTAGATATCGTCCAGGGCGACGCCCTGGGCCGTGAGGCGGTCCACCAGCCGGCAGCCGGTCTCCACGCGATCCGCCACGCCGGAAGGAGGCGTCGCTTCCATCGAGAGCGCGATGATCCCGGTCTTGAACTCTTTCACCAGCGGCAGCACGGCCTGGAAACGGGCCTCTTCGGCGGTGATTGAGTTGATCATGGCCCGCCCCTTCACCAGCGGGAGCGCCGCGCCGAGAGCCGCCGGGTCCGAGCTGTCCAGGCACAGGGGAAGGTCCACCGCCTCCTGGACCACTTCGACCAGCCAGGTCAGACACTCCACCTCCTGCCCGGCCACCCCGCCGTTCACGTCCAGCATGCAGGCGCCGGCTTCCTTCTGCTTGAGGGCGATCTCCCGTATGCAGCCCGCGTCACGGCTCACCACGGCCTCGCGGATGCGCTTGCGGGTGCTGTTGATCAGCTCACCGATGATGAACATGCAGCTCCTCCCTACTGGCAAGGTTGTCGATGCCGGCCAGGCGGCTGGCCAGCGCGTTGGCGCCGTCCAGGCTCCAGTCCCTGGGCGGCACCAGCGTGTGCGCGAAACGCCGGGGGGCCTTGCCTGCCGCCAGCGTTCCCAGGTAGACCAGGTTCCAGATACAGGGCAACTCGGGGCGGGCTTCGCAGGCGCCGTCGGTGCGGGAGCCGCCGCAGGGTCCGTTGCGCAGCTCCTTGTAGCACCAGCGCATGGAGCAACCCACATAGCTCAGGTGGTCCTGGATGCAGTCGCCGCAGCTCACGCATCCCAGGGCCGCCTTGCGGTAGAGCGAGGACGCCTCCAGCACCCTGCTCCAGAAGCCGGACTTCAGGCGCGGAGCGAAGAAGCGCGCGCCCGCCGAGCCTTCAGCTATCAGGCAACGGTGCGCCAGGGCGGACAGTTTCTGCTTCCAGGAGGCGGGCGGGATGGTCCTGGCGGCCTGATACTCGCCCTCCGGGTCACTCAGGCCGGAGGAGGACGGCGGCAACAGGTAGAACTCGCCGGCGTGCTCGAAAACCAGCTCCTCCATGCGCCCGCGCCAGTCCGCTCCTATGGTCTGCGCCCGGTCCAGAATCGTCAGGAAGTCCTTGTGCGTGAGGCCGAAGCCGCCGATGTGCGCCCCGGCGAACCCCAGGTCCCTGGCCGCGGCGACCATCAGGCCCGCCCGTTCCAGGCGCTGCGGCTTCTTCTCCGACGCCAGGCGCTCGATGAGCGCGTCGGTGACCACGCAGCCGGCCAGTTCGCCCGACTTCATCATGCGCGCGACGGCGGCCGTCGGCACGTACACGTTGGCCAGCACGGGGATGTGCGCCAGTCCCTCGCGCAGCATGTACTGGCGCAGTTCGTACAGCTTGCGCACATTGAAGCCGAGCTGGGTGACCAGGAACTGCGCGCCGGAGGCGATCTTCAGCTCCATCTTGTAGAGCTGCATCATCAGGTCCGGTTCGCGCACCTTGAACGGGCTCACCGCCGCGCCGGGGAAGAAATCGAAGGGCGTTGTCCGGACCGGGCGCGACCCGAGCTGATAACTCAGGCCGGCCCGCATGGCTTCGGCCAGACGCAGCAGCAGCACCGAGTCCAGATCGTGCACCGGCTTGGCCTTCCCCGAAAAGCCCTCCTTCTGCGCGTCACCGGTCAGCGCCAGCACGTTCTCTACACCTATGCGGGCCAGGGCGTGGAGCCTGCCCTCCAGGAGGGAGCGGTTCCCGTCCTTGCCGGTGAGATGAACCATGGGCGTCAGTCCCAGCTCGCGCAGGTGCAGCGCGAAAGCCTCGGGCGGGAGCGCCGGATTCCCTCCAGGCAGGTCCGTGAGGCTTATCACGCGGACCCCGTTGGGCTCTGCTGCCGCGTCGCGGATGAAGGTCTCCGACTCGGCGGCCGTGTGGTCCCGGCCCAGGACCAGCTCGGCCGTCGTCACGAACCCGCCGCGCGCGAAGCTGGACCTTAGAGCGTTCTCGGCCACTGTAGAAGTGTTCCATAATATCGCAGTTGCCCGCCGCGCCTTCTGCTACGATGGATAGACCCCAAGGTTGGAGGCCGGAGGAGCGCTATATGGCTGACATGAAGGCGTTGCGCGCCGCGATCATTGACGGCGACCTGAAGGCCGCCGTGGCCCTCACCGAGCAGGCCCTGGCTGAACAGACCGACGCGCTGAGCCTGGTGACCGATCATATGGTGCCCGCCATGGACGAAGTGGGAAGGCGCTTCGAATGCGAGGAGTACTTCGTGCCTGAGCTTCTGCTTTCGGCGCGCGCCATGAAGGGGGCGCTCGAGCTGCTCCGCCCCCGGCTGGCGGCCAGCGGAGCGCAGCCGGCGGGCAGGGTCGTCATAGGCACGGTGAAAGGCGACCTGCACGATATCGGCAAGAACCTGGTCGCCTCGATGCTCGAAGGCGGCGGCTTCGAAGTGATCGACCTGGGCGTGGATGTCGGACCCGACAAGTTCGCGCATGCGGTCAAGGAGCGCGGCGCGACCGTCGTTTGCATGTCGGCGCTGCTGACCGTGACCATGCCTTCGATGAAGACGACCATCGAGGCGCTGAAGCAGGCAGGAGTGCGCGACAGCGTCCGCGTGCTGATAGGCGGGGCCCCGGTAACACAGCAGTACGCCAACGAGATAGGCGCCGACGGCTACGGCGCCAACGCCACTGCGGCCGTCCAGCTGGTGCGGGGGCTCACCGGCCGATGAAGGCCCTGGTCGGGGAACTGCTTTCGGAAGCACCCGTCATAACCGATGGGGCCTGGGGCAGCCTGCTGCTGGCCTCCGGCATGGGGCCGGGGGAGCTGGGCGACGCCTGGAACCTCACGCATCCTGAGCGCATCCAGGCTGTCCCGAGAGCATATGTGGACGCCGGCAGCCGCGTGATCCTCACCAACACGTTCCGCTCCAACCGCCTCACGCTGGATAAGTACGGGCTCGCCGGAAAGCTCGAGGAGATCAACCGCGCCGGCGTTGAGATCTCGCGGCGCGCCGCCGCCGGACGCGCCCTCGTGTTCGCCTCCGCCGGCCCCACCGGCAAGCTGCTCGTAACCGGCGAGACCACGCGCGAGGAGTTGCTGGCCGTCTACACGGAGCAGTTCGAGGCTCTGGCGGGAGCCGGCCCGGACGCGCTGATTCTGGAAACCATGGCGGACCTTGAGGAAGCCAGGGTCGCGGTCGAGGCTGCGCGCAGCACGGGCCTGCCCGTGGTGGCCTGTATGGCCTTCGACTCCGGCAGGAACAGGGACCGCACCATGATGGGAGTCACGCCCGAGCAGGCGGCCCAGGGCCTTGAGGAAGCCGGAGCCGACATTATTGGCGCCAACTGCGGCCAGGGGCCGGCCGGCTACATCCAGATCTGCCGCCGGATGAGCGCCTCCACGGACCTTCCGCTGTGGATCAAGCCCAACGCCGGGATTCCCGAGCTGGCCGAAGGCCGGACGGTCTACCGGACCACCCCCGGCGAGTTCGCCGTGCAGATACCTTCCATCATCGAGGCCGGCGCCAGCTTTGTGGGCGGCTGTTGCGGTACCACGCCGGAGTTCATCCGCGCCGTCGCCCGAAAGGTCTGACGCCGCCATCCGGCGCAGGAAGACGCATATCGTCGCGCGTTAGAAGGACGGCCGCCGGCAACGCCGCGCTGCTGGCCGTCCACCACGTCATGTGCCTGAGGCTGCCTGTTCAACGTTCCCATCGCAAGGAATGGATCTTCCGGCCCGCCGCGCGCATCCGATAGAGGGACAACTCTTCAGTCTCAGAGGGCACACAATGAAGCGACTCTCAGTAGTGTTCGGCATTGCGCTCCTGTCGATTGGCTCGACACTCCCGGCGGCCACGTACCAGATCGACGGCGCTCACTCCACGGCGGGCTTCACCGTCCGCCACATGATGGTGGCCAACGTCAGCGGAGCTTTCACCAAGCTCACCGGCAGCGTGGACTACGACCCCGCCAATCCCGGGCAGGCCCGCATCGACGTGACCATCGAAGCCGCCTCTGTCAACACCCGGAATGACGGCCGCGACAAGCATCTTCGCTCGGCTGACTTCTTCGACGTGGACAATCACCCCACGATCAGATTTCTGTCCAGGCGCGTCGAGAAGGTGGGCGAAGGACGGCTGCGTGTGACGGGCGACCTGACGCTGCGCGGCGTCACCAAGGAAGTGGTGCTCGATGTGGACGGGCCGACGCCCGAGGTCCAGCAGCAGTCCACGTTCCGGATGGGCGCCAGCGCCACCGCGCGGATCAACCGCAAAGACTTCGGCGTCAGCTACCACCGCGTCATGGACAACGGCGGCCTGGCGGTCAGCGACGAGGTCCGCATAAACATTGACGTGGCGCTGGTCCGCAAGGCAGCTCCGGCCGCCACGTCGGACTGAAGTTCCCGGCCGCCTCTCCACAGGCTGCGGTGGCGACCGCATAGCGACGCTCCGGTTAACCGAAGATAGCATCGTACTGGAGGCGCGTACCAGCCCAAAAAGGTGCTTGTAATCTTCGTAAGTCCAGTTATGCTATATACATGCCCCGTAAGCGCCAACAAACGGAGTCAGCCGGAATTGACCGCAGGCAGGAAACCCGGCATGCCGTCAAGCGGCCGTGCAGCGTAGCCCCGGACTCGCCGCCGGCCGAGGCGCTCAGCGGCACCACCACGAATGTCAGCCGGTCGGGCATGCTGGTCCGTTTCCCTGCGCTCACCAAGCCCGGGGTCCTGCCCAAGGTCGGCGATCAGGCGCGCGTAGTGATCGAGCTGCCCCCGAGCGCCAACTACGCTCCGCGAACGCTGGAATGCAACGCCCGGGTGATTCGATCGGAGGAGTCGGAGGACCACACGCCCGCTCTCGCCTTCGAGGTTCTCAGGATGGTGATACGCGAGCGGGACGATAAGGCCGGGTGCGACTCCAGCGGAGCCGCCCCCCTGGTCCAATAGGGAGACCTCGTGGGCCTGTTGATCGATGTGCTGTCCAGCCAGCTCTCGCTGGCGGGGGCGGAACTGAGCCGCGGCGACGCGCTGGCGGCCGAGCCCTGCCGCGACCTGGTGGACAGCATAAGCGAGATGGTCTACGTCCACGACCTGGATGGCAACTTCCTCTCGGCGAACAGGGCCGTCGAGCCGCTGACGGGCTATTCGCGGGAGGATGTGCTGAGGATGCGGCTCTCCGACCTTCTGACGCCGGAGTCCGCCGAGCTGGCGCTGCGTATGACCGCCAACACGCTGGGCAGCGGCTCGCGGAGCACCTACGAGATCACCATTCTCCGCCGGGACGGACGAACAGTGCGGCTGGAGGTGACCTCGCGCCTGCTGTTTCAATCCGGCCGGCCCTGCGCGGTGGTCGCGGTCGGACGGCAGGCCGGGCGCCAGCCGCTTTCGGAGGCGGACCTTCGCCTGCTGAAGTCCGTGGTGGTCAATGCCAACGACGCCGTCCTCATCGCGGAGGCCAAGCCGGGCGATCATCTGGGCGGCAAGATCGTGTATGTGAACGAAGCCTTCGTCCGCATGACGGGCTACTCAGCGGAGGAGGCCGTGGGCCGGACACCGCGCATTCTGCTGGGGCCGCAGACCGACCGGGACCAACTGAACCAGGTCCGGCAGGCCCTGACGGGATGGGAGCCGGCGCGCGTGGAGCTGGTCAACTATCGCAAGGACGGCTCCGCCTACTGGGTTGACGTGAACTTCGTGCCCATCACCGAAGCCGACGGGGACTTCACCCACTGGGTCGCCGTGCAGCGCGAGACGACCCACCGCAAGCAGGCCGAGGACCTGGAGCGCGACCGTAACCGGGTGCTGGAGTTGCTGGCCCGCAATGAACCGCTGGAGGCGATCCTGGGCGTGCTGGCGCAGCTGGTGGAGCGCCAGTGTGCCGGCCTGCACTGCACGGTGCTGCTGCTCAGGGAGGGCAGGCTGGAGCCGGCGGCCGGCGCCAAACTGCCTGGCGACGCCCTGCTTGCCTTGCGGCAGCCACGTGCCGATCCGTCAGGCGGTCCGGGACTGCGCAACCGGTATCGGGAATTGCTTCCCGGCCCGCACCTCGGGGCGAACTGGAGCGTGCCGATTCTCTCCGGTTCGGGCGCGGTGCTGGGCGCCTTCGCGCTGTCCTGCGGCGTGAGCCGTCACCCGGCCGAGGCCGAACTGGAGATGATCGGCAAAGCCGGCCGGCTGGCCGCCATCGCCATCGAGCAGAAGCAACTCACCGACAAGCTCGCCCACCAGGCCCAGCACGACGCTCTCAGCGGGCTGCCCAACCGGGCGACGTTCGAAGAGCGCCTGCACCAGGCCCTGGCTCCGGCCAAGGCTCACGGCTGGCACGTGGCCGTCCTGTTCATTGACCTGGACCGGTTCAAGCAGATCAACGACACGCTCGGCCACGACGTGGGCGACGCCCTGCTCCGGCAGGTGGCCAGGAAGCTGGAGAGTTGCCTGCGCAAGACGGACACCCTGGCCCGCATGGGGGGCGACGAGTTCACCGTCCTGCTAACCGAGTTGCGCGATCCTCAGTACGCCCTGAACGTGGCTCAGAAGCTGCTCGATTCCCTCCGCGAGCCCTTCCACGTGAGCGGTTACGAACTGTTTGTGACGGCCAGCATCGGAATCAGCACCTATCCGCGGGACGGACGCGATGCCGCCACCTTGCAGCGCAACGCCGACAGCGCCATGTACCGCGCCAAGAGCCTCGGCCGGAACAACTTTCAGCAGTTCCTGCCCGAGATCAACGCCATGGCGATCGAGTCGCTCGAGATAGAGAACGCCCTTCGCCGTGCGCTCGATAACGGTGAGTTCCAGTTGCGCTACCAGCCGCAGACGGACCTGGACGGCCGGCTGGCCGGGTTGGAGGCGCTCCTGGTCTGGAATCACCCCAAGCTCGGCTTGATCCCCCCGGCCCAGTTCATTCCTGTCGCCGAGGAGAGCGGTCTCATTATTCCTATCGGTGGCTGGGTGCTCCGCGAGGCGTGCCGGCAGCGCGCGCTGTGGTTGAGCCACGGCCGCTCCAATGTCAAGGTGGCGGTCAACGTTTCGGTGGTGCAGTTCACCCGGAAGGGCTTCGTCGAGTCGGTGGCCGGGGTACTCAGGGAGATCGGGCTTGACCCCTCCCTGCTGGAACTGGAGCTTACCGAAAGCGTCATCATGCGGGACGTCCAGGAGTCGGTCCGGCAGATGGAGCGTCTGCGGGCGCTCGGCGTAGGCCTGTCCATCGACGACTTCGGAACAGGCTACTCTTCGCTCAGCTACCTCCGGATGCTGCCCATAGACACCCTTAAGATCGACCGGTCCTTCCTTCGCGAGGTGGATTCCGACCCCAATACCATGCCGCTCGTCAAGGCCATCGTGGCCCTGGCGCACAGCCTGCGGTTGTGCGTGATCGCCGAAGGCGTCGAGAGCCACCGCCAGTTGGAAGCCCTCCGCTCGGTGGGCTGCGACAGGGTCCAGGGCTATCTCATCGGAGAGCCGATGGCCCCCGACGCCGCCACCGAACTGCTGCGGGACTCTCTTAACCCCCCGGCGGCGGCGCCCAAAGCCGGACCGGTGCCCGGCCGTCACCGCGCCTTCTTCGCCACCAGCCAGTGAACAAATGCGCCCGCTTGGTGACGCGCGCGGTTCTGTGTTTTCAAGGTGTTGCACAGAACCGCGACCGTGAGGGATCGGGCTTGCTGGCCTGCGGACTTCTGACTCTGGACACCAGCAACCCCCCCGACGCACAGGCGTCCCCGCCTGTCCTTGCGTTCGTACTAGACCGACTTGGGCGCTAAGCCTAGTACAAACAGGACCTTAGCTCGCCGCCAGTAACCTTTACCGTCCGGGGACTGGTTGATACACTGCCTGTGGAAGATGAGGAGGCAACCGTGCCGATCAGCAAACTGACCTGCCCTCATTGCAGCCACGATGGGACTGCTGAGACCAGCCGTCCGCCGCTTGGATCCCATGGATTCAATTACCTGGCGGAGGGGACCATTTGCCGGGAAGTGCAGGGCGTGGACGACGCCGGCAAGCTGGTGCTTTCCGGCGACGCCAGGTGCGAAGCTCCGCAGGGCTCCGGCGCCAGAATCGAGTGCCGTTCCTGTTGGCGCACTTTCGCGGTTCCCGAAGGCCTCGCTTGGGACCTCGCGCCGAGGCCGGACTCGAAAGAACCAGCGCCTCCCGCTCCGCAGGCCGCACCGGCGCCGGCGGCCGCAGCCGGGCAGGAGGAAGTGGTCCAGGACATCAGCAGAAACCTCCTGGCTCTGCTTCGGACAATGAGACAGGAACTGGAGAGCGCCACTGCCGCCCGGCTGGCCGGGCTGGAAACCGGCTTGGCCGCGCTTCCCGGCGTAGCGCAACAGATCGCCGCTCTGCAATCGGACCTGGCCGGCCTGCGCGCCGAGTCGGCCGGGCAGGACCGGAGGCTGTCAGCCCTGTCGGAGCAGTACGCGGAAGTGCGGCAGCAGTTGTCGCAGCAGGAGGCGGCCGCGCAAGCCCGCGCCGACTCGCTGGCGGCCGCCCTCGAATCGCAGCGGGAAGCCGGCGGGCATCTCACCGCGCGATTGGCCGAGATCCAGGGAGGTCAGGATGCTGCCCGGCTCCGCCTCGACGCTCAAGCCGAGGTAATCCGGGCGCTCCACGCCGCCGCCCAGGAGCAGATGACGCGCCGGGAGGAACTGAAGGAGGCCGTGCAACGGTTGGAGCAGATCGCGGCAGGGTTGGGCCAGATGAAGCCGCTGCCCGAAGGGCTCTAGGACCGGGGCGCCAGCGTGGCTGCGTTCGACTTCATCGACTCCGGCGAGATGCGAGCCTGCCTGGAGCGGGACTCGCAGGAGTTGCTCGCTTGCATGCAGGCCGGGGCCTGGAAAGCGGCGCACGTCATTGCAGGGAGCCTCGTCCGGGCCACGCTGGTGGATTACCTGGCCTGCTCCGGGAAGACCGGCGAGGAAGAGGCCCTGCGCCTTTCCTTACCAGAGCTTCTGGCAGTCTGTGGCCAGCATCGGGTGCTCACGCCGAGGACCGTTGACCTGGCCAGCTTCCTCAAACCCTACGAGGACTACCTGAGCCCCTCCGCCCGCGTTCGCCCGCGGGCCGAGGCGGACGAGACCAGCGCGCGCATAGCGCAGGCGCTGCTGGAGATCGTCATCAACGAAGTCTCCAGCCACAAGCGCGAGCACTACCGCCTCACTGCCGAGCAGGTGGTGGCCAAGGTGCGTTCGGACCGCTCGGCGTCCGCTATCCTGGCCCACCTGGTTGGCAAGGTCAGCCGCTCAGGGCTGGAGAGACTCCTGCTGGACCTTATCCCGCAGGCCTACCTGGAGACGGCGCGGCTCGGCGACCCTGACTCGGAAGAGGCGCTGCTGCGACTGGAGCAGTGCTACCGCGCCGCGTTTGAAGCCGCGCCAGGGGAGCTCAAGGCCGCGGCAGCACGCCGTTTCGTCGAGGTGCTGGAGCACGAGAGCGAGTACGTGGTCCGGTGTTTTGAGGCCCACTTTTTCCGGGGCTCCGACCTGGCGTTTCTCGATCCGGAAGCCCGCTCCATCGTGCAGGCGCATTTCCTGGCCACCCTGGACAAGGGCGTCACGCTTCCGATAGTGAACGCGGCCGCCGGCTTGGGCGCCTTCCTGCAGACGGAGGACGAGGTCCGGGCCTTCTTCGTGCCCCTGGTGCTCGGCCTGCTGACCCGGACAGAGGAGTCCTTCGCGCCGGCGGTCGCCAGCCGCGTGGCCGAGGAGTTCAGGCTGCTATCCGAAGAGCACAGGCGCACCGTCGAGAGCTGGGTTGGCAGGTTGCGCCGGTCGCTCCAGGAGGAAGGCCGCGCGGCCGAGGCACGCGCCTTGTCCCGGCTGGAGGCAGCTCTGGGCATACCTCCGTCCCACTGACCCCGTAACAGCGCGTGCGATAGAATCGTCTAATCGGGATATACGGCGTCTGTGTGCCGGATAGCGTCCCCAGAGGAGGATACAAGACTCATGAGGAAGTCGGTTCTGGTGTGCGCCGCGGCTGTCATCGCGGCGTCCGTGATGTTCGCCCAGAGGGGCGGCGGCCCGCCCCTGAGCCCCCCGGCAAGCACCGAGGTCACCATTGCGGGCAAGACGTTAAGTATCAAGTACGCCGCTCCGTCTGTTCGGGGCCGTCAGATCTTCGGCGAAGGCGGCCTGGTCAGTAAGGACAGGACCGCCCCGGTGTGGCGCGCGGGGGCCAACGCAGCCACCGCATTCCACACCGCTGCCAAGCTGAACATCAAGGGACTGGAGGTCCCGCCGGGCAGCTACACGCTCTTCGTTCTGCCGGCCGAAACGGGCTGGCAGCTTATCATCAACAAGCAAACCGGCCAGTGGGGACTAACCTACAGCCAGGCCCAGGATTTAGGCCGCGTGCCGATGGATATGAGAAAGCCCCCGGCCCAGATCGAGACCCTGAAGTACACGCTCTCCAGCACTGGGGCCAACTCAGGCCTGCTCCAGTTGGAATGGGATAACTACATCGCGTCGGTGCCCTTCACGGTGGAGTGATGGGGATCACAGTACGCAGGGGGCGCCGCTGGGCCGGCGCCGCCCTCTTGCTGTGTCTTCTCCACGTACCGGCCGCCGCGCAAAGGAGCCTGGCGGGCGCTGTCGAGACCAAGCTGGCCCTTGAGCGCCTGAACGTGCTCGCCAGCGTCATCGTCATGGGCGCCCACCCGGACGACGAGAATGCCGCGCTGCTTGCATACCTCGCCCGGGGCCGTCACGCCCGGACGGCTTACCTGTCGCTCACCAGAGGCGACGGCGGACAGAATCTGATCGGATCGGAGCAGGGCGAGCTGCTGGGTCTGATTCGCACCCAGGAACTGCTGGCCGCGCGCAGGGTGGACGGCGCCGAACAGTTCTTCACCCGCGCCGTCGATTTCGGCTTCTCCAAGACCGCCAGCGAGACTTTCCAGAAGTGGGGACGCGAGACCATCCTGGGCGACGTGACCTGGAACGTCCGCCGTTTCCGCCCGGATGTGATTGTGGTGGGCATCACCGCCGGGCACGGCCATCACCAGGCCTCCGGAATGCTCGCCCGCGAGGTCTACAGCGTGGCGGCCGACAGGAGCCGGTTCCCGGAGCAGTTCAAATGGGTGCAGCCCTGGCAGGCCAGCCGGCTCGTTTCCGGAGGCTTCGGGGGCCCGGGCCCGGGTCGGGCCGGCGGAGGCGTGCAAGGGGACATCCGCCTGGACACGGGCGAGTACGACCGCCTGCTCGGGTACTCCTACGGTGAGATCGCGGGGCTGAGCCGCAGCATGCACAAGACCCAGGGCGTGGGCGCCCCCGAACGGCGTGGCGCCGCCATCGGCGTCATGTCCGTGGTCGAAGGGCTTCCCGTCAAGGGCGACATCTTCGACGGAATAGACACCACCTGGAACCGCCTCCCCGGAGGCGGGGCCGTGACCCCCATTCTCAGGCAGGCCGCGGACACCTTCATCCCGGAGCAGCCTGAGAAGACCATCCCTCTGCTGCTCAAGGCGCGGCCACTCATAGCCGCCATCAAGGATCCCTGGGCAACGCTCAAGCTCGAGGAACTGGACCGGGCCATCGCCCTGTGCGCCGGCCTGTACCTGGATGCCTCCACGGACCAGCACGCCGTGGTTCCGGGGCACACACTGGCGGTCAATTTCGAAGCCACCAACCGCTCACGCTTCCCGCTGTCCCTTCTGGGCCTGCGAATCGAGGGGGTGGCCGGAGCTCCTAGCGCCGAATTCCCGCCGGTCACGCTCGATTACAACCAGCCTGACCGCCGCTCGCTGAAGGTCACCATCCCGCCGGGGCAGCCGTATTCTCAGCCTTACTGGCTGCGCAAGCCAGGCAACGGCTATGTTTACGCCGTCGAGGACCAGGAACTGGTGGGAGCGCCCGAGACGCCGCCCGTGCTCACTGCACGCATACGCATCCGGGCGGGCTCGGAAGAGATCGTCTATGCGCGACCGGTGGTCCGCCGTTACGTGGACCGCGTGCAGGGCGAGACCACGCGGCCGCTGGAGGTGGTCCCTCCCGTGGCCGTAAGCATCTCGGACCCGGTCGTGGTGATCCCGGACGACAAGCCTAGAACGGTGGAAGTGCTCCTGCGGAGCAACGTCGCCAGCGTTTCGGGCGAATTGCGCCTGGAGGCGCCGGCTGGCTGGCGCGCCCAGCCGGCTGCTCAGCCTTTCAAGCTGGGGGGCGCCGGTCAGGAGACGGTGCTCTCGTTCGCGGTAAGCCCCCCGGCGGGACCCGCAGGCGGTCAACTGCGGGCCGTCGCCAGGATCGACGGGCTGGAAGTCTCCAACGGAGTCCGCGTCATCAACTACGAGGGCATTCCGCCCCAGACCGTCTTTCCTCCATCGGTGGCGCGGCTCGTGCACACCAGCGCGCGCACGCTGGCCACCCGGATCGGCTACGTCATGGGCGCCGGCGACGAAGTGCCCGGCTCGCTGCGTCAACTGGGCTGCGAAGTCACTCTGCTCACCGCGCAGGACCTGGCGCGCGGCGACCTCAGCCGCTTTGACGCCATCGTCACCGGTGTCCGGGCCTACAACGTCCGGAGCGACCTGGTGGCCAACCAGCAGCGGTTGCTCGACTACGTGCGGCAGGGCGGCACGCTCGTGGTTCAGTATGTGACAGCGGATCAGCGGAGCGGGTCTCTGCCTCCGCTCGGGCCTTACCCGCTTCAACCCGCCAACCTGCGGGTGACGGTGGAGGAGGCTCCGGTCCGGGTCCTGAATCCGGCGCACCCGCTGGTCCTGGCGCCTAACAGGATCACCGGGGAGGACTTCCGGGGATGGGTGCAGGAGCGCGGCCTTTACTTCGCCACCACATGGGACGACCGCTACGAGCCGCTGTTTGAGTCGCAGGACCCCGGAGAGAGCCCCCAGCGGGGCATCACGCTGTTCACGCGTTACGGCAAGGGCGCTTACGTTTTCACGACGTTCTCCATGTTCCGCCAGTTGCCCGCGGGCGTGCCCGGCGCTTTACGCCTGTTCGCCAACTTCCTGAGCGCTGGCAAGACAGGCTCATGAAAGAGGAGCCTCCTCCCATCCTGGGCTCCTGGCGGCGGCTCTACGCCGCCGTGCTCGGCTGGCTGTTGCTGCTGATGGTCGTCTTCCACCTCTTTGCGCGGAGATTCACTCCTTGAGGCCGGCGGACTGGCTGGTGATGGGCGGTGCGCTCGCGCTGATTGTGCTCTACGGCCTGTGGCGCAGCCGCGGCAGCGACAGCGTTCACAAATACCTGCTGGCGGGCAGGACCATGCCCTGGTACGCCATGGCGCTGTCGATCATGGCCACCCAGGCTAGCGCCGTGACCTTCATCTCCACCACGGGCCAGTCTTATGTGGACGGCATGCGCTTCGTGCAGTTCTACTTCGGGCTGCCGCTGGCCATGATCATCCTGTCCGCCACGGCCGTCCCCATCTTCCACCGCGCCAAGGTCTACACGGCCTATGAATACCTGGAGCAGAGGTTCGACGCCAGAACCCGGGCCCTGGTAACGGTGGTCTTCCTCATTCAGAGAGGCCTGGCGCTGGGCATCACCCTTTACGCCCCCGCGGTGGTGCTCACCGTCATCCTCGGGTGGCCGGACCACGCAGCGTCAGTGTTCATGGGCGTCGTCGCGGTCCTCTACACCACCCTGGGCGGAGTGAAGGCCGTCACCTGGAGCCACTTCCAGCAGATGATGATCATGACGCTGGGCCTGGTCGCGGCTCTGATCTCGGCCGTGACCCTGCTGCCGGCCAACGTATCCTTCCTGGACGCGGTCAACCTGGCGGGAGCGGCCGGCAGGCTCAACGCCGTCACCACCAGCGCCAACTGGAGCGACCGCTACAACCTGTGGAGCGGCCTGATCGGCGGGATGTTTCTGGCGCTCGCTTACTTCGGCTGCGACCAGAGCCAGGTGCAGCGCTACCTGACGGGCAAGTCCGTCGCCCAGAGCCGCCTGAGCCTGCTGTTCAACGGCATAGCCAAGGTCCCCATGCAGTTCTTCATTCTGTTCATCGGGGCCATGGTCTTCGTCTTCTACGTCTACGAGAAGCCGCCGGTGCTGTTCCGGCAGGCCGAGCTCCAGCGGATTCAGCCGCTGAGCGACTTCGAGCCGGTCGCCGGGCGCTACGATGCAGCTTTCCAGAGTCGCAGGTCTGCGGCCGACCAGTTCATCCAGGCGCGCCGCTCGGGCGACGCGGCGCTCGGCCAGCGGGCGCTGGCGCAGTACCGGAAGGCACAGGGCGAACTGGACGCCGCCCGGCGGGAGAGCGCGGTCCTGGTGGAGAAAGCGGGAGGGCCCGCGGGCGTCAACGACACCAACTACATCTTCCTGACCTTCGTCACCCGCCACCTGCCGGCAGGCCTGGCCGGCCTGGTGCTGGCCGTCATCTTCGGCGCGACCATGTCGGCGATTTCCTCCGGGATGAACGCCCTGGCCAGCGTGAGCATGGTGGACATCTACAAACGGCACATCCGGAAGACCGCCTCGGACCGCCACTATCTGAACGTCTCCCGCGCCTTGACGCTGTTCTGGGGCTGCTACGCGGTCCTCACCGCCCAGTTCGTCAAGGAGCAGGGAGCGCTGGTTGAGACAATCAATCTTCTGGGCTCCCTCTTCTACGGCGGGCTGCTGGGCGTGTTCATCCTGGCGTTCTACTTTCCCCGGGTTGGCGCGCGCGGCGCCTTCTACGGCGTGCTCGCCGGCGAGGCGGTCATCTTCGCCTGCTACTTCTTCACCGGGATCGCCTTCCTGTGGTACAACGTGATCGGCTGCGCCGTGGTCATCGCCACGGGCCTGCTTATTTCCCCCCGCACTCGGGGAACATTACCTGCGCCGTCTGGTGCAGGTAGCGCCGCCAGTTAGGCCACTCGTGCCCGCCGCTGCTGAGGACCCAGAAGTTCCTTATGCCGTACTTGTTGATCACGGCCAGGTTCTTCATGCCGTTCCTTAGCGCGATGTCCGTTTCCCCGGCCGCAAAGTAGAGCGGCACGCGGAACTGGTTGTTGTAGCCGGGGTCCTTGAACAGCGGCAGGTAGTTGTCCTCGAAAGCCTGCTGCGTTGTCTCGGTCGTGTGCCCCGAGCTGTAGACGTACAACTCGCTGAACGTGTCCATGCGCGGCAGCCCCGTGTGCATCACCACGAAGCCGCCCATCGACAGCCCGGCCAGCGCCCGGGATTCCCGGCTGGCCCTCGTCCTGTAGCGGCTGTCCACCAGGGGGATGATGTCTTTGATGTACTCCTGGGTGCAGGCGTCGTCCTTGCCCGGCGCCGAGGGCTCGGCCGAAGCGCAGCCCCGGGTATTGGGCATGACGACGATCATGGGTTTCGCCTTGCCCGCCGCGATCAGGTTGTCCAGGATCAAGTGCGCGCTCCCGCCCGACTTGGGGTCGGTGGATGTCCACCGGGAGTCGTCGTCGCCGCCGCCGTGATTCAGGTAGAGCACCGGGTAGCGGGCGCCGGTGTTCCTGTCGTAATCCGGCGGCAGGTAGATGTGCATGCGCTTCTCCTGCGCGGCGTAGTTCTTGTAGGTGACCTGCTCGACTCTGCCGTGCGGAACGTTGGTGTTCGCAAAGAACGAGGTGTCCTCATACGCCGGCAGTGCGGGCAGTATTGGAAGCGGGCAGGGGCCCGGCTTGGGCATCTCACGCATCATCCCCCGCCCCGGCGCAGGTTTGGTCTGCTCCGGCGCCGGCGGCGCCTGCGCTTGCGCCAACCCCATTGTCAGCAGCACTGACAGAACAACGCTGTTGCTTTGCATGCAGATCTCCTCGTAGCTTCCTGATTCTACAGCATGGAACGGGCCCACTGCCGTTGACTTCCTTCCGGAACGGGCTTACAAGAGAAGCAGAGGCCATAGGAGACCATCATGCGTCCTGCCGCATTCTTGACCCTGTCATCCCTGATCGCCGCTTCCGCCGGGCTTGCGCAATCAGTCAGCATAAGCATGTCGGGCAGCCCGGACGGGAGAACATTCGTCATCACGGTCACGCCGCGGCCCGAGATACCTGCGATCACGGCCATGACCGGCGCACCGTATTGCGGCCGCCAGGTTTCCAGCAGTGTCCAGACCCTTGTGGACGGCACTCGCCTGACCAGGAGTTCGCCACTTGAAACCCTTACCTGCCGCGATTCGGCGGGGCGCTTCCGCCGCGAGCGGCCGGCCTTCCCCTCGTCTCTGCCCGGCGTGAAACCGCCCGTTTCCTTCACAATCATAGAGATCACCGATCCGGTGGGCGGCTACAGTTACCTGCTGGACTCAGTGAACCGCATCGCGTACCGGTTTCCGCTGAAGGCCGGCCCCATGCCGCAGCGGCCTCCGACGCCGGTCCGCCCTCCTGCGGCCACGCTGGTTTCCTCCACTCAGATTTTCTCGGATGGCAGGGCCGTCCAGTCCGAGCAACTCGCCCCTCGAATGATCTCGGGCGTGCTCGCTGAAGGAATCCGCACGACCATGACCCACCCCGCAGGATCGTTCATGGGGAACGACCGCCCGGTGACGACGGTGAGCGAGACCTGGACCCACCCCCAGACGGGTGTTGCTCTAGTTACAAAGAGCACTGGCCCCAACGGCGACAACAGCATGAGCATGGAGGATTACAGCACGCTCGAGCCCGACCCGATGCTGTTCCAGGCCCCGCCTGACTACAGGATCGTTGACGAGACCGGGCCCTTCAAAATCGTTCTCCCCATGCAGAACTGAGGCCGCTACTATGGGGTGATGCCTTCCGGCGCGCCCGCCTACTGCGACGTCAGCCTCCCGGTACCCCTCGACCAGCCCTTCACTTATTCCCTGCCCGAGACGCTCCGCCACCGCGTGCTGCCGGGCTGCCGCCTGATCGTGCCCTTCGGCTCGCGCAAGCTCGCGGGCATCGTCCTGCGCTGCCACGGTGACACCCCGGCCATCAATACCAGGAGCGCCCTTCGGCTGGTGGACGCCGAGCCGGTTCTCGACGGGAAACTGCTCGAGCTCGGCCGCTGGATCGCCCAATACTACTGCGCTCCGCTCGGAGAGGTGCTCAGAGGCATGACGCCGCTCGGCGCCGAGATACGCCAGGGCCGCATGTACGCGCTTACCGATACCGGCCGTGAGGCCACGCGGCAACTCCTGCTGGACGCCTCCTCGGAGGACCCCGCCGTTCAGTTGCTGCACCTGCTCGAAGCCCGCCCGCTGTCGGCAGCGCACCTCCAGCGGAAGGTCCCGCTGGCGGCGAAGGCCCTTCGCTCTCTGGAGCGCAAGGGCCTGGTCCGCGCCGAGACTTACCACTCCGACAGGGACCCGCTCCGCGCCCAGAGCGAACGCCTGCGCGTGTCCCTGTTGCAGCAACCGGAGGGAATCAAGCTCCCCAAAGCCGAGCGCGAGCTGGTGGCCTACCTGGAGCTTCACCCCGGCTCGCACAACCTCAAGGAGGCCGCGCTGTCCGTCAGGAATGCGAGCACGGCGGCGCGCAGCCTGGCCCGCAAGGGAATCGTCAGCCTCGACACCGAGCGGCTGGCAATGCCGCGTTCCGACGCCGGCCCGGCGCCGCACAAACTGAACCCGCACCAGCAGGCGGCGCTCGGCCGTGTTGTCGAGAGGCTTGGAAAGGGCGGCTACGAGGCCTTCCTGCTGTTCGGGGTGACGGGCTCCGGCAAGACCGAGGTCTACCTGCAAGCGATTGAGGCAACCCTGGCCCTGGGCCGGGGCGCCTTGATGCTGGTGCCCGAAATCGCCCTTACCCCGGCCATGGCGGGCTGGTTCTTCCAGCGCTTTGGCGACCGCGTCGCCATCCTGCACTCGGCATTCTCGGACACCGAGCGCGCCGCCGCGTGGCGCCGGATACGCTCGGGCGAGGCGCCGGTGGTGGTGGGGACGCGCTCCGGCGTGTTCGCCCCCGTCGCCAACCCCGGCCTTATCGTGGTCGATGAGGAGCACGACGCCAGCTACAAGCAGGACGAGACCCCGCGCTACAACGGACGGGACGTGGCGCTGGTGAGGGCGCAGGCGGCGGGCGCGTGCGTGATCCTGGGCTCGGCCACGCCCAGTCTGGAAAGCCGCTATAACGCGGCGCGCGGCAAGTACACTCTGCTGGAGCTGCCGGAGCGCATCGAACAGCGGCCGTTGCCCAGCGTGGAACTGATCGACATGCGCGTGGAGTTCCTGGAAACGCGCCGGCAGGCCATCTTCTCCAGGAAGCTCCTGGAGGCCATTGGCGAACGCCTGGCCAGCGGCGAGCAGATCATGCTGTTACAGAACCGGCGGGGCTTCGCCAGTTTCCTGGTCTGCCGCAAGTGCGGCCAGCGGCTGGAGTGTGTCAACTGTTCGGTCACGCTCACCTTCCACCGCCGCGACCGGCGCATGCTCTGCCACTACTGCAATTACGCCGCCGCCGTGCCGCGCCTGTGTCCGAAGTGCGAAAGCGAGCACATCCACTTCCAGGGCGTGGGCGCAGAGCGGGTGGAGGAGGAACTGCACCGTTTCTTCCCCAAGGCGCGCGTGGCGCGCATGGATCGCGACACCATCACCGGCAAGCGGCTTTACGAGAGCATCCTGCACGGGTTCCGCGAGGGCGGCTACGACATCCTGGTCGGGACCCAGATGATCGCCAAGGGGCACGACATACCAAATGTCACCCTGGTGGGCGTGGTCAACGCCGACGTCAGCCTGGCCGTGCCGGACTTCCGTTCGGCCGAACGGACCTTTCAATTGCTTACACAGGTGGCTGGGCGGGCGGGACGCGGCAGCGCGCCCGGAACGGTCCTGATTCAGACCAACTCTCCGGAACACTACGCCGTGCGCTTCGCCTCGGCCCACGACTACACCCTGTTCTACGACAAGGAACTGCAATTCCGGCGGGCCATGCGCTACCCCCCGCTGAGCGCGATGGCCAGCATCCTGGTGCGGGACGAGAATCAGGAGGTGGCCCATCGCATGAGCTCCGAGATCGGCCGGCTGCTCACTCCTCCGCCCGAGGGACTGAAAGTCATGGGCCCCGCTCAGGCCCCGGTAGCCCGCGTCCAGAAGGAGTACCGCTTCCAGGTGCTTCTCAAGGCGGCCGGCAGGAAGGTCCTGAGCGACACGCTGCGCCGCGTGCGCCTGCATGCCCAAGCGTTGCGCTGGCTCCCCACGGCCCTGGTGATCGACGTGGACCCGCTGAGCCTGACGTGAGACTGGCATGACGCCCGCCCGAGCCGTGGAACTGAGCCTGCTGGAGTTCTTCCGGCACTTCGCCAGAGCCCGGAAGTCGGGCCGGGTGGCCGAACTGGAGGGCGTTTCGATCGCCTCCTCCGGCATCGAGTTCTACATGTTCAACGCGGCGTTCCTCGCGACGCCGCCCGCCGGCTCCGGGGACCTGGAGAAGCGGATCGAACTGGCCGCTCGCCAGCTCGGCGACGGCGGCCCGCGGTGGGCCTTCTGGGCCGGCGCCGGGATGCTCGGGAAGATACCAGGCGAGCACGTATCCAGGGCCTTCCGCCGCTGGGGACTCCGGCCTGCGTTCCATCACCCGGGCATGGCCTGCGAGCGCCTGGCGCCGCCGCGCAGGACGCCCGTGCCGCTGGAGTGCCGGCGCGTGGAAGACCGGGCCCTCAGGATCGAGTTCGCGCGGCTGAATTCACTCGCGTTCCACATCCCTTTTGAGTGGTGCCGCGAACTGTACGACCTGGAGGCTCTCTGGACGAACGAGTTCACCGGCCACATCGGCTACGTTGATGGGGCCCCGGTCTGCTGCGCGGCCACGCTGCTGGCTGCCGGGGCGGTGGGCGTGTACTCGGTAGCCACGCTGCCGGGGCATGAGCGCAAAGGCTACGGCGAGACCATCACGCGCCACGCCGTGGCCTCGGCTCAGCGCGAGTCGGGTCTCACCCGTTCGGTTCTACAGGCAACCAGGCCCGGCGTCTCCCTCTACCGCCGCATGGGCTACGATCAGGTCACCCACTTCGTGGTGTACACCTGACCTGGGGCGCGCCAGCGCCGCGCTCCTACATTTCTGCCAGCGCCGAAACCAGCGCGCCCTTGGCGGTAGCGTTCAGCGGCTCGCCGGCCAGGCGCACTTCCGAGATGGGGAGCGGCAGCGGGCGGTCCGCCAGCGCCTTCTCGAATCTCTCCCGGAAGCCCCCCGCCAGCACGCTGCCGCCACTCAGGACGATGGGGATCGCCCGGCCGAGCTTAGGCACGTTGAGCGCGTCGGAGAACGCCTTATGCAAGCCGTCCACCACGGCCTGGATCATGTCCATGTAGTAGACGCTCAGCGCCTGCTGGATCTTCTCATGGAAGTGGCCGTTGAAGGCGAACGATGTCTCCTTGACGATGCGCACCCGGGTCGCCAGTTCGCTGGTCACCGCCGCCGCGCTGGAGTCGATGAAGTCGCCCGCCTTTGAGATGCTGAAGCTGAACAGAGGCGCCGACAGATACGCCAGGCAGACGTTGCACAGCCCTCCCCCGAAGCTGATGCCGATGCCGGTGTAGTTGGATTCCTCCAGCTCGGAGTAAATCACAGCCAGCCCTTCATTGATGCTCCGGGCCTCGTGGCCAAGTTCCGCCAGCAACTCCCGCAGGGCCGCTTCGTGGAAAGTCACTGTGGACTCGCACCCCAGCGGCGCCGCCGGCACGCTGAAACACACCCGCCGCGGCTCGTCCCCGTTGGCGCCGAGCGCCTCCAGTATCCGCCGGATCAACGGCAGCCCTTCCGGCTCGGCGGGGTTCAGCATTCCGCCGCTCATCGGGCGCCTGGCCTCCAGGTGGAACAGGTCCGCGAACCGCTCCGACTCGTTCCCGTAGATCAGGATCTGCGACCCTTGCGTGACATGCAGCACCTTCTCCCTGGCGAGCGTCTGCGCCGCCATCTGCGTGAAGGGAACGGCCACGAACGCGTTCAGGTGCGACCGGAACCGGTACTCACCCTCCACGCTCCGGGCCACGACGATCCGGCTGGTGCCGGCATCCAGGCCAATCATGGACGATTTGCTCTTCATAGTTCTCTTTCCTCCCCCAGGCGGTGTTTCTCAATCGCCGAAAGCGCCTCCCGCCATTTCGACCGCAGCAGGCGGCGGTACTCGGCCGGCGGCATCCGGCGCGCCAGCGCCTCGCGCCTCAATTGTGTTCGCGCGGCCAGCATACCCTGTTCCGCGCCGGAGCCTGCCGGGAATCCGTCCGCGTCGAAACCGAACAGCAGGACGCTGGCGAGCGGCGCCGTGTAGTTGTCCGGAAGGCCCAGCGAGCGGAACGGGAAACCATCCTCCCAATCCGTGTGGTATCCGGCGCGCATGTTGCGGGGATTCACCGACACCTGAGCGTGAGTGACGCAGTTGGCCGCCGCGATGCCGTAGCGGGAACGCAGCATTTCCACAAGCACCCGGCCCGCGTGTATCTGGGCGGAGTTCACCGGCGCGCCGTTCAGCCGGCTCTGCGTCTCGAAGGCCACCGCCAGAAAGCTCTCGTTGAGCTTCACGTAGACCCACTTCTCATCCGCCCACACCGACCAGCCCGCATGGTTGGCGGCGCCGCTTTCCTCCACCGTCCGGTGGACGCGCCCGAAGCGGTCCACCACGTAGTGGTAGGACCGGTTGGCAGCCACGTATTCCAGCAGGTATCGCCCGACGCGCTTGAGCGCCGCGCGCTTCTGCTCCTCGAAATCGACAAGTTGCGATTCCGTGGTATGGAAGACTATCCCCGCCGGATCGGTCCGGAAGGCAGCCTCGCCGCCGCCGCGGACCGGCAGCGCGACATACCTTCTGCGGCGCGTTGAAGCCGCCCGCGGGAGCTCGATTCTCAAACCGTTGCTGTAGGTCTCATACTGTTCCGCCCTGTCAACCAGCCACACCGCCGGCACGCGGTCAGGCGGATCCGCCAGCCGGGAGGCCGGCGCCGATGACGGTTCCCGGGTTTCCGTGCGGTAACCCACCGGAAACGCGAAGAACACGGCCCCGAGCAGCAGTGGAACCAATTTCAGCCTGCGCACGGTCCTGTGCGCCGCGGCCGGCAACCCGCGCCGCGTAACCCGGCGCAGGTACCTTAGCCGACGGACCGGACTGCGGATCAGCCCCGCCCTGGACTCGATCGAACTGATGGCGTCAGCGTCCCACGTCTCCTGGCGCACATCAGTACATCGTCTGAATCACCAGCGGAGTATATACTGAGGTCCCCTGGAAAAAGCCCGCTCGCCGTCCGGCGCCTGCACCGAACCACTACCGTAGGGGAGCGGCCCGCGGGCGCTACGCCCACTCGCACAGGCTTTCCACGTAGGCCGCCGAACCGTCGCGCAGCCAGCCGTCCAACTGGGCGACCTCCTTGAGCTGCTGCCCGCGCCGCCGGCTCACCACCACGTAACGGCAGTCAAGCTCCGCGAGCGTTGTCATGTCCCCCCAAAGCTTCTCGAACTGCGCCACCGGAAAGACGTCCTCCTGCCCTCGCCCCCAGCGCTTCTTGACGTCCTTCAGGGTCACGTAAGTGGGCATGCGCGCCGCCAGGCTCCGCACCGCCGCGGTCACCTTGTCGCCATCCGTAAGGGAGCTCCGCGTGAGCCCGAATATGGCCAGCAGGCCGTCTATGTCAATCCAGAAGGTGTTGCTGTTGTAGTAGGAGAGGTCGAACTCCAGGGCTTCGCGGGGAAAGGCTAGGCCTTCGACCAGCCGCATTCTGCCGTCCACGCGGGCCAGGCCGCCGCCGCGGTCCTCGAGTTCCCGCGCAATGACCTCCACCGTCATGGCTGCGCCGCTCTCCAGGTGCAGCCCGAGCAGCGCGGGGTCAAGGCCGGCCCCCAGCGTGTCCACGTTGTGCAGCATCAGGCAGCGAAGCCGCGGGTTCTCTTCAAGCAGCCGCGCGAGCACGCCGTTGCGCAGCAGATTGGGGATCTCGTACCAGTGGCCCACCGGATGCAGGCACTGAGCGGGGATGTTGTCCGTGTAGTCGGCGGCCTCGCCCGCGGTCTCGGCCCAGTGTATGAGGGCGGCGCGGGCGCTGTCGCGCACTTTCTGTTTCTGCTCGTCCAGCATCTGCTGCGGCATTTCCTCCCAGGCGAACCGCAGGTCCCTCACGGTGGGAACCAGCCGCAGCCCCACCATGCGCCCCGGTGACAGGTGTAGCGGCCCCTGGTAGCCGTAATTGCCGCGCTCGGCCATGTGCTTCTCAACGGCCGCGTGGGTCAGGTGGCTGGTGGTCACCACGTGAGGCAGACATCGGCCCAGCCGGCTCGCGAGCCGGCGGCTCTTGGCCAGGTGAACCTCCAGGAAAGTGCGATAGCTGCCCCCCAGGCGGGCAAAGGGGTTGAGCGCCTTCACCACGCCGGCGCCGTGCGTCCACCGGCTGCCGGCGCCGCCCGCCAGCGTCACGGCCGCCGCGGCCCCCCCGGCCAGCGCTTCCATGCCCAGCCGGTGCAGGCGGTCGGCCAGGCCCGCTCGCGCGTCCGTCACATCGCCGCCGGAGACGTCCGTGACGCTCGCCGACATCGGCAGCCGGTTTTGCGCCAGCCCGATACGCCCGGCCCGCAGCTCCGACCGGATCTTCTCGTGCTGCACCTGGTCGAAGCCGTGTGCCTCCAGCAGCCTGGAGAGCTCCCGGCGGCGATCCGCCCTGGATTGCGCCTCCTGGGGCAGCAGATTGTCGAAAAGCGCCTGAACCTCGCCGGCCAGCTCCGGCCTCTGGCGGCAGGCTGCGCCGAACTGCTCCAGTTCGGCCCGGCGTCCCGGCCCGAGCAGCACGGCCTCCTTCCTGATCAACGACGGCAGCGTCAACGAGTAGTAACCCGGCGGCAGAAGCGCTTCCGCGCCCTCTCGCAGCTCCGCCCAGGAGCCGCGCTCGTTGATTTCGAAGTCGTACACCACCGGCTCCATGGCGAAGGCCACCCCGCTCTCAAGCTCCCGTTTAAGCTCGCTCATGAGGGAGCCCAACCGGATCTGGGCCTGCGGTCTCACCTCGGGGTCGAACAGAAACCCCATGCCGCCGCCGCTCATCCCGCCCAGCATCCAGAAGCCCCAGAACCGCCCGGGAAACTCCTCGCCCACCCGCCGGATCAGCCGCTCGGTGAACTGGTTGCCGGCCCACGGAATTATGGCCTGAATGGGCCGGTGGAAGTTGCGGTCCGTGAGCGAGCCGAGCCGGCGGATGTCGCCCGTGCGCAACGCTTCCAGGATCTCGTCCAGCGTGCGAACGGCTTCCTGGCGCGCCGTCCATTCCCCGGCCGAGCGCAGCAGGTACCTCTCGGTCACCATTTCGAGGATGGGCCCCACGTCCTGCGCCATGCCGCCGTGCACCAGCACCAGGCTGCGCTCGAGTTTCTCTCTGGTTTCGGCCGAAATCTCCTCGGCCGGGTACACGTGGTGGCGCGGCAGAAGACACCCACGGCTCACGCCGGACTCCACATCGCCCTCGGCCGCCAGCACGCCGGAGATCAGCTTGATGCCGGGCCATACGCCTCCGGAGTCCTGCCACCCGCCGCCGGATCCCGCCAGCCACTCGCCCAGAATGGCCCGCGCCGCCACCAGGCGCCGCTCATGCTCCTCCAGGCCGCCCGTCAGGCTCTTGATCTGCCGCGTGGCGCGCATCGAGACGGCGATCAGGCACGCCAGCAGGCTGGTCGACACCGCCAGCCGCGAGCCCTTCGGAATATCGTTCACCCTGCTGACGAGTTCCACGCCGTGGCCGGCGGTTCTCGTCAGGCGCTCGAGCAGACTGGCAAGAGGCTGGCCCGAGCCTTCCATGCCGGGCGGCACCAGGCCCGAGGCGATCACCGCGGCCTTCAGCAACCCCAGGTAGTCGCGGGCGTAGTCGAAGACCTCGTCGAGCGACGTGATCTCGGCCACGCAGCCCAGGTCCACGCTCGCCAGCCGCAGCACCGGCTCGTCGATGACGCGCACATAGGCCTCCACCGGGGGCCGCGGCTTCCCGCTCCCGCCTGCCGGCCGGACCGCCAGGTTGATCGAGGCGTTTACGACCCGGGCGCCTTCCGGGTAATCCATCCCCAGGAAGAAGATGTCGCTCCAGCCGCTGTGCGAAAAATCCATCCGCACCGGCGTCGCCTCGTGCAGAACAGGATAGAGACCGGTTGCCGGGTCCGGCGACCTCAATTCGGCGCGGATACTGAGCGGATCGTCCGCCGGGTGCCCCGTGCGGAACATCCACTGGTTGCCGCGCACGCTGCGGACGCTGCGGCGCACCTGGCCGGCCAGCGTCTGAAACGCCAGACCGCGGTAGGCTGCGGCAAGCGCGCTCGACAGAGCCGCGCTCGCCCCCTGCGCGGACTGCGCCGCCAGGAAGCACCGGATGGCCTCCTCGAACCGCCTGTCCAGCAGGTGCTTGAAACCCTCGTAGGGCACGCGGCCCTCGGCGCGCATCCCGGGCCGGCTCGGCAGATGGAACCTGTGGATGGCGTACAGGAACAACAGCGCCCGCACCTGCTCGTAAAGGTTCCGGGTGTCGTGCCGGAATCCCTCCAGGCTCCCGCATTCCGCCAGCAGGGCCTCCGCGCCGGCGGCCTCGCAGAAGCCTTCGAGCGGCAGGTTCCGCCTCCCGGCGTCCCGGGCTGTAATGACGCCGGCCAGTACGCTCACCGGCCGGACTCCCGCAGGGCGAGAACCTCCAGCAACTGGCTCAGAACCTCTTCCTGGTCCTTGCCGCTCATGGCCAGCGCGAACTGGGCCACGAACAGTCCGTAGCGCGCTCCCAGGTCGTAGCGCCGGCCCGGCGCCTCATAGGCCAGATACCGCTCGCGTTCCGGAAGCCTGGCCAGCGCGGCCGACAGACTCAGCGGCTGCGGCGGCCCCGCGCCGAACAACTCCCCGAGAATCTCCATCACCGCCGGGGTCAGAACATGCATTCCAAAGAAGCAGAGGTAGTGGCCCGCCCTCATCCCCGGCACAATCAGCCTCTGTTCGGCCTCGGTCGGAGTGGGCTTCTCGAGCACCGCATCGATACGGTACAGCCCCGCCTTGCCTGCAACCTTCTGTCCCCCGACCGCGCCGAACCGGGTCAGCAGACCCTCCCGGGTCGGCTGGACCGCCGAGACCGCCGAGTTTTCGGCCTCGGCCACTGCCACCAGGGCGCGGGCGCAGCCGTCGGCCCGCCGGCCTACATACAGGTGGTCGCCCACCATGTGGAGGAAAGGCTCGTTCCCCACGAAGTCGCGGGCAAGATAGACCGCGTGGCCGTATCCTCCGGGCTCACTCTGTTCCTGGAACTGGACGCGGCCCCGGTGCTCGCCCAGCACCTGGCTGAACGGCTCGCGGTCGCCGGGACTGACCACCAGGCACACCTCTTCCGCGCCCGCCCGGCAAGCCTCGTCCACCAGCAGGGCGAGCACGCTGCGCGGCGCGCCGTCACGGCCGGTCAGCGTCTGAAGCGGCAGCTGCCGCTGGTTCGGGCCGGCCACCGTCACCACGGTCTTGCGGATCTTCATTGTCGGGATCTTGCCGCTTCGTGCAGTGTAACTGATCCGGAACCGCGCTGGTGGCGTCTGTTTCGAACTCCGCCGTGAAGTGGAAACGGCTTCCCCGGCCCGGTTCACTCTCCACCCAGATGCGGCCGTTCATCAGGGAAACCAAGTCACGGCAGATCGCCAGCCCCAGCCCGGTGCCGCCGTACCGGCGCGTGATCGAGCCGTCCACCTGCCGGAAGGCCTCGAAAATCATATCCCGCTTCTCCGGCGGGATGCCGATGCCGGTGTCCTCGACCGTAAACCACAGCCGCAGGCGCCCCGGCCCGCCCGGCTGCCAGGCAGCCGGCCGGATGCGGACCTGGACCCCGCCCTGGTGGGTGAACTTCAAGGCGTTTCCCGCCAGGTTCATAAGCACCTGCCGGAGCCTGGCCGGATCTCCCACCACGCGCTGCCTGGCCGCGGGTTCCACCGCCAGATCCAGGCTCAGGTTCTTCTGCCGGGCCGGAAATTCCAGCGCCCGGAGCACCTCGGCCGCGCAGTCGCCCGCGGAGAATTCCACTCTGTCGAGCGCCAGCCGCCCGGCCTCGGCCTTGGAGTAGTCAAGCACGTCATTCAGCAGCGCGAGCAGACTCTCGGCCGAGCTGTGCGTCAGCTCCACATACTCCCGCTGCTCCTGGTTCAGACTGGTCGTCAGCGCCAGTTCCGTCATCCCCAGGATGCCGTTCAGCGGCGTGCGGATCTCGTGGCTCATGTTGGCCAGGAACTCCCCTTTGATGCGGCTGGCCTGCTCGGCGCGCTCCTTGGCCTCGGCCAACTCCTTTGTGCGCTCCGCGATGGCCTTCTCCAGCGCCAGGTGGCGTGCCTCCATCACCCGCAGCCGCCTGAAGAAGAGCGCGCGGATGGCCAGCACCAGCGCCGCCGCCAGCAGCGTGAGCGCCCACCAGCGGAGCCACCAGACCTGGGCGACACTGAACGAAAGGCGCACCGGCAACGGGTCGATGTGGTCAGCCCCATGGAACGCCTGAACCTCGAAGGTGTAGCCGCCGGCGGGCAGTCTGGGCAAGTGCACCTCGCGCTGTCTGGTCTCCTGCCACTGGTCGTGAAGGCCTCTCAGCCTGTACCGGAAGCCCATGGCATCCTCCAGCCGGTAGGTCAGGTTGGCGAACCTGATCGTCAGGTCCCGTTGCGGGCTCCGTATGCGGGTGTCCCGGCCCGGGCTGAGTGACTGCTCGCCGGCGTATATGCCGGTGATGATCGTCCTTGCCCTGGCTGGCCGCGCGGAGGAGGACGGGCGATGGTGGGAGAGGCCGCCGCTGGTGCCGATCCATACGCTGCCATCGTTTTCGGCCAGCATCCCGTTTGTATCGCAATCCTCCCAGACGAGCCCTGAGTCCACGCCGTAGTGCGTCCAGCGGCCCTTGTCCAGGACATCGACTCCGGCTTCCGTACCGGCCCACAGCCTCCCGTCGCGGTCCACCGCCAGCGAGTAAACCTTGTTTGAGTGCATCCCGTTCCACGTGCCGAAGTGCTTCACCTCCAGCCCGTCTCCGGCCAGTTGCAGGCGCGAGACTCCCCGGGGCTCCAGGTATGCCACCCACACACAGCCGTCACCCTCGGCCACCGCGAGGAGCGAGTCGTCCAGCAGGCCGTCTTTCCGGCCGAAAGTGCGCCACCTGCCCCGGTCGCGCAGCTGCAGTCCGGCTGAACTCGGCACCCACAGGCGGCCCGAACGGTCGACCACCGGCTGGTAGAAGCGCCGTTGGATGCCGCCGGCGTGTTCTTCCAGAACAAAACGCGGGCTTCCGGGGGGGCCTTGACTGCGGAACAGGCCGCCGCGGGCGCTAACCCAAAGCGTGCCGTCGTGGTCCTCGGCGATTCCCTCCACAACCGTCCGGGTCAGCCCCGATTCCGGCCCGAACAACCCTCGCATGCGCCCGTGGCGGTCAAACCTGGTCAACCCGCCTGGACTTGTCCCCACCCAGATGTCACCGCGGCGGGTCACCGCGATGGCGCGTACCCGCGAGCCTGGCAGCCCGTTCTCCTGGGAAAAGTTCCGCCACCGCGAGGAGCCCGCCTGGAGCACGCTGACCCCCAGGCTGGTGCCGACCCACAGGTTCCCCGACTGGTCCCGGCGGACAGCCCAGATAGTGTCGTGCAACAACCCCTCGCTCTTCGTCCATGCTTCCCACTCCCCGTATCCGAGCCACCGGTACAGGCCCCTGCCGCGGGTCGCCAGCCAGATGGAGCCTTCCCGGTCCACCAGGGCGTCGGCCATGGCGCCGCTGCCGAACTCGGCGGCCGGCTTGGCCATCCGCCACCTCTGGCCGGAGACCAGGGCGAGTCCCTCCACCGTCGGCACTGCCACTTCGCCGTCAGGCAGCACCGACAGGCGGGTCGACGTAACGTTTGAGGGGGGAAAACTCGGGCCAAGTGGTACGGCCCGGTGGTCTCCCTTGCGCCAGACGTACAGCCGTTGCGCGCTGCGGATCCAGGTGTTGCCTTGCGGGTCGGTCAGGATGCCGCTCCAGGGGCCGCCCGGCAGACCGATCCGCTCGCCGAGTTGCTCGATCCGCCCCTGCTCGCCCTGAAGCCGGCACAAGTCGTATTCGCATCCGAACCACACCGTTCCGCCCGCCTGCACGTGAACCCCGGCCACCGGCCGCCGCGTGATCCAATCGTGGCGCACGGCTCCGTCCGGGGTCCGGCTGAGACGGCACAGCCCGTCCACCGTGGCCACGTATGCCCGCCCCCGATCATCGACAGCCAGGCTGGAGGCCACTGCCACTTCCAGCGGAGGCTGCGTGGCTACCCTCTGCACTCGCTCGCCATCCACGATAGCCAGGCCGCGCCTCGTCCCCACCCAGACCGGTCCGTCCGGAGCCGCCGCCAGCGACTGCACGTCCATGCTCGGAAGCGTGTCCAGACCACCCACAACCTGGAATCGCGCGCCGTCGTAGCGGTACAGGCCGGCCTGCGCTCCAACCCAGATGTAGCCGCGCGCGTCCTGCGTCAGGCTGTTGATGGCCATGGTCTTCAGGCCGTGCTCCGGGCCGTACCGCTTGAAGCTGTACCTCTGCCCGAAGGCTTCCCCGGCCGCCAGAAACAGAAGGCAAGTCAGACAAACCCGTCGAATCACGGCTCCACAGAACACTCCTCCTTGTCTTTATCGGCGGATCGGAGGCGCCGCTGCATGCCCACCCGCGTGCAGCCGCCGCCCTCAGGCGCTAGTGTGGAAGTTAGGATGTCGATACTCAAGTACTTAGGCCTGACACCGGCCGCACCCTCACAGGAGAAGACGGAGACCGAAACCGTGCGCAGGATCACCGACGCGCTCGACAGGCTGGAGCCCGAGAGGGCCCGCTACATCGCCGGCTTCGCCTACATCCTGAGCCGGGTGGCGCGGGCGGACCTCAAGGTCACCGAGAAGGAAACCCGCGCCATGGAGCGCATCGTCGCCGATCACGCCGGCCTGCCCGAGGAGCAGGCCATCCTGGTCGTACAGATCGCCAAGACCCAGAACCGGCTTTTCGGTGGTACGGAGGACTTTCTGGTGACCAGGGAGTTCCGCAACACCGCCACCCGGGAGCAGAGGCTGGCCCTGCTGGACTGCCTGTTCGCCGTGGCCGCGGCCGAGGGGTCGGTCTCGGCGGAAGAGGACAACGAAATCCGCCAGGTCTCCGGCGAGCTCCGGCTGGAACACCGCGACTTCATCGCTATCCGCTCCGCCTACCGCGGCCACCTTTCGTTCCTCAACCCGGCTTCTGAGCAACCTGGCTGAAGGGCGCGGCTCTGTCGCCGCGGCCGCATGAAAAGGTGGTCCGCCCGCGCGCACTCGCAGTTGGGTGCCGGGCACGGAACCCCGGCCGCCGGGGAGGGGCCGCAGTCCGAGCTTATTCCAGCGGTCGCAGCACTAGTAGGGGAACGAGGTGGCGCCGATAACACGACCGCTGCTTAGATAGACGACAACCTCGGTGCCGGCGTCCGGCCGCATGTACCGGAACGTTTCCAGAGGCCGGCCCTCGCGGACTTCCGTGGTGATCATGCTCGGCCTGCCGAAGCTGTCTATCAGCCAGGACTTCTCGGCGCCGACGGGGATATCACCGGCGGAGGGCAAGGTTCGCGCCGCGGCCTTGGCCGGCGCAGGCGCCTGCGCCATGGGTGAGGGTCGCGGCCCAGCCGGCTTCGCGCGCTCCTCCTCCAGAACGGGTATGGGGGATCTCGCCGCCGGCCTGGCCGCCGTCGCCGCGGCGGCCGGCGCGGACTCTTCCGGCGCCGACGGGCCCCGTTCGTTCGATCTGAGCGCCACGAAAACGCCCAGCGGGGTTAACAGGATAGCCGCCACGCCGCACGCCAGCAGTGGCGAATACAACGGGTTCTTTTTATCGCCTTCCATGTCTTGACGCCGAAAGCCCGGCTATATCGGCCCGCTCTTCATTCTTGCGGCGGGACAGCGGCGCTGTAAATACTGACGAAAGTTAGTGAAGTCCTGCCTACCGAAGGCCAGGCCCGGCAGGGGCCAGCGGCACATCGCTCGACAGATTGTAGACGGCGGTCACCTCGTCGAACACCGCCAGCACCGAGTCCACCAGGTCCGCCCCCGTCGAGCGACCAACTTCCTTCTCGGTCATGGGATAACAGACCTGAATCCCGGCCCACTCGTTGGGCGCCGCGGCGTCCAGCACCCTCTTCAGCCTGGCGGCGCCGGGGTACTCGCCCCGGCCGAAGGTCTGTCCGCCGCTCCCCCAGCTCCCGGCGAAGATGTGAAACCCTTCTTTGCTGAGGCGGCGCAGCTCCTGGTCGAGCCGCCCGGCGTGGCCGAGCGCCTTGACCAGCCGGTTCCAGTCCCAGTCGGATTGCAGCTTCCATGGGCCGCCGCCTCTGGGCGCTTTGAGAAAGCCGCGCTCCACCTGGAGCCCGCACTTGAACAGGGCCTCCTCCGGCTCGACCGAAACGAAGAACTTGGAACACCCGAAGCTCACGTGGGAAGAAAGCGGCTTGGCGGCGCGGTTGGCCCGGGCAAGAAAACCTATCCAGCGCCAGTACACGCCCCGGCCGTAGCGCTCGGTGACGAACGGCTCTCCGAAGCGGGCTTCCAGCGCCAGCTTGAGGATGCGCGTGATCCGCTGGTTCTCCTCCAGGTTTCCAACATGGATCCCCCTGCGGAAATCCAGGAACTCCGGCCTGAAGCCCGCGGCTGTCCGGCTCATGACTGAGAATTGTGCACCAAACCGCCCGGCCGGCGCCAGCGCGCCTCCGGCGCTTTTGCTCCGCGGCGTGTGGCGGAGCGATACTTGATGGGAAGCACAGGAGGCGATTTTGAAGGATGACCTGATCCTTGTGACTGGCGCCGGCGGGTTCATCGCCGGAGGTCTCGTAGCGGATCTGCGCCGCCAGGGCTGCACGAGGATACGCGCTGTCGATATCAAGCCTCTCGACCGGTGGTACCAGCGCTTCGGCGACGTCGAGAATCTCTCGCTCGATCTGGAGGTCCGCGACAACTGCATGCGGGCCGCCAAAGGGGCGCGCCAGGTCTACAACCTGGCCGCCAACATGGGCGGCATGGGCTTCATCGAAACCAACAAGGCGCTGTGCATGCTCAACGTGCTCATCAACACCCACATGCTGATGGCCGCCCGCGCCTGCGGCGTGGAGAGGTACTTCTACTCCTCCTCGGCCTGCGTCTATAACGCCGAGAAGCAGAAAAATCCGCTTGTGCCGTCCCTGAAGGAAGAAGACGCCTACCCCGCCCTGGCCGAGGACGGCTACGGCTGGGAGAAGCTTTTCAGCGAGCGCATGTGCCGGCACTTCCGCGAGGACTACGGCCTGGCCACCCGCGTGGCCCGCTACCACAACGTCTATGGCCCGCACGGCACCTGGGACGACGGTCGCGAGAAGGCCCCGGCGGCCATCTGCCGCAAGGTGATCCACGCTAAGGCTTCCGGAGCGCACGCGATCGAAATCTGGGGCACGGGCGAACAGACCCGCAGCTTCATGTACATCGACGATTGCCTGAGGGGCACCGGGATGATTATGGCTTCCTCCGTTGTGGAGCCGGTCAACCTGGGCTCAAGCGAACTGGTCAGCATCAACCGGCTGGTGGATCTGGTCGAGGAGATCGCCGGCGTGAAGCTGAAACGGATCTACCTGCCGGACGCCCCCAAGGGGGTGGCTGGCCGCAACAGCGACAACACGCTGATCCGCAAGCACCTCAACTGGGAGCCCTCCACCCCATTGCGCGAGGGCCTGGCCAGGACCTACGCCTGGATCCACGATCAGTACATGAAGCGGGAGCGCGGGGAGCGGACCCTCGACTAGACCATGGCGCGCTATGCACTGATTCTCGCGGGGGGGGCGGGACTGCGGCTGTGGCCCATGAGCCGGCGGGCCTCTCCCAAGCAACTGATCCCATTCATCGGCGGCAAGAGCCTGCTCCGGCTGGCCTGGGAGCGGCTGGCCGGCCTGGTGCCGGAGGACCGCTGCTACGTCTGCGCCGGTGAGGGCCACCGCGACGCCGTGCTGGCCGGCCTGCCAGACCTGCATCCGGACCGTTTTCTGGGTGAGCCCGAGGGCCGCGACACACTCAATGCCGTCGGGTTAGGCGCCGCGGTCATCGGCAGGCAGGACCCCGAAGCCTCGATCGCGGTCTTCACGGCCGACCACATCATCCGGCCGGTGGAGGTGTTCCGGGAGATCGTTGGCGAGGGCTACGGCCTGGTGGAGCGGAGGCCGAATGCGCTCGTCACCTTCGGCATCCGGCCCGAGTTCGCTTCCACCGGCTACGGCTACCTTGAACTCGGCGCCGTGCTCGAAGGCTCCGCCCGGGCGGTGGATCGGTTCAAAGAGAAGCCCGACGAGCCCACAGCGCGGCTCTACCTGGAGGCCGGTCCCTCCCGCTACCTCTGGAACAGCGGCATGTTCGTGTGGCGCGCCGCGACCCTGCTCGATTGCATCCGGCGCTACCAGCCTCAGGTCTCGGCCGGCCTCAGCCGGATCGCCGGAGCCTGGGACACACCCGGCAGGGGCGCGGTCCTGGCCGAAGTCTACGCGCGGCTCACGAAGATCAGCGTGGATTACGCCGTGATGGAACCTGCCTCGCGCGACCCCTTGCTGAGCGTGGCCGCGTTGCCCATGCCGCTTGAATGGCTGGACGTCGGTTCCTGGCTGACGTTCGCCAATGCCTGTCCGAAGGACGACCGGGGCAACGCCCTGGGCGCCGCCAGGAGCCTGCTGGAGCGAAGCGCGAACACCCTGGTCGCTTCAAGCGAAGCAGGACACATCATCGCCGCCGTCGGATGCGAGGACCTGCTCATCGTCCACACGCCAGACGCCACTCTGGTGTGCCGCGCGGATCAGGCCGAGTCGGTCAAGGGGCTCCAGCAGCGCCTCGCCGCCCTCTACGGCGACGAGTACCTCTAAGGCAGGCCGGCGGGACTGTCCCGGCCGCCGCCTTCAGCCGCCTTGTACACCTCCCGCTTGCCCAGCCCTCGGCGGCGCGCGACCGTCTTGACGGCGTCCATCCGCGACATCCCGCCCTTGACCAGTTCGCCGACGGCCTCGCTCAGCGGCCGGTCATCGGCCGGCTGCGCGTCCGACCGCCCAACCACCAGCGTGATCTCTCCTTTTACAGAGGGCCGCGCCTTCAGCGCCCCGGCCAGCTCCGCCGCGGTTCCCCGCAGGAATTCCTCGTGAATCTTGGTCACTTCGCGCGCCACCACCATCGGACGAGGCCCCAGCACGGCATCCAGATCCTCCAGCGCCGCCACTGCGCGGTGCGGGGCCTCGTACAGGACCAGCGTCGATTCGATCGCCTTCAGGCGGGCGAGGGCCGCCCGGCGCTGCGCGGCTTTGGCGGGAAGGAAGCCGGCGAAGTGGAAGCCGTCAGCCGGAAGGCCCGACGCGGCGAGCGCCGCCACCAGGGCGCACGGCCCCGGAACCGGCTCCACCCGGATTCCGGCCGCGGCGGCCCTGGCCACCAGCCTGTGGCCCGGGTCGGAGATGAGCGGCGTTCCCGCGTCGGAGACCAGCGCCACGCTCACGCCTTGCCGGAGACGCTCGATCAGGTCGGCGGAGCGTGCCGCTTCGTTGTGCTCGCGGTAGCTCACCAGCGGGGTGCGCACGCCGTAGTGACTGAGCAGTTGTCGCGTACGGCGGGTGTCCTCGCAGGCGATCACGCCCGCCTCCCGCAGCACGCGCAGCGCCCGGTGCGTGATGTCCTCCAGGTTGCCTATCGGGGTCGCCACCAGGTAGAGAGTTCCGCTCATCAACCGTCAGTATCCATCATCGCCGGCGCCGGCGCCCGCCTCCGGCTTAAGCGCCAGCCGGCCGTCATCGCCGTCGACCACCAGACGCAGCGAACTTCCCGGCCGCATCGCCCCCCCCGCCACCAGCGCGGCCAGCGGCTCGGTCAGGTGCCGGTGCAGCGTGCGCTTCAGTTCCCGTGCGCCGAGGGCCGGGCTGGCCCCCTCGCGCAGCAGCGCGCGCCGTGTCTCGGGCGGAATCTCGATGCCGACCGCGTTCGGCCCCAGCCGCTCGCCCACGTGGCGCTGGAACTCGGCGATGTGCTGGTCAAGGATCTCGGCGAGCGCGCTCTCGTCCAGCGGGCGGTAGGTGATGATACGGTCGATGCGGTTGAGAAACTCGGGCGAGAACTTGCGGCGCGCCGCGGCCAGGCCGATGCTCTCCAGTTTCCTGCCCAGATCGCCGCGCTGAAGCGGGAGCCCCGCTTCGAAGCCGAAGTCGGGCCGGATCTCCTTCATCATCCCGCGGCTCCCCAGGTTGCTGGTCAGGAAGATCAGGCTGCGCTCGAAGTTGACCGTGGAGTTGTCCCCCAGCCGAAGGATGGCCTTGTCCAGTATGCCCAGCAGCAGCCGCGTGAGCGACGGCGCCGCCTTCTCGACCTCGTCGAACAGCACCAGCGAGAGGCTCGACCTGTCGCTGGCGGCTGCCGCGAGTTTCGCCTGCGTCAGCATGGGCTGCGTCTCACGGTGGCCGAGGTAGCCCGGAGGCGCGCCGATCAACTTGGCGACTTCGTGCTCCATCTGGAATTCGCCGCAATCGATCTTCAGCACGTTCCTTTCGCTGCCGTGAAGCACCTCGGCCAGCGCTTCCACGGTTTTCGTCTTTCCCGTCCCGGTGGGGCCCAGCAGGAGGAAGACCCCCGCCGGCCTGCCCCCGGGCGCCAGCCCGGCCTGGTAGACCTGCACGTAAGGCACTATGGCGTCCAGGGCAGATGGCTGCCCGACCACCCTGCTGGACAGCATGGTAGCGATGCTCGGGGGCGGCATTGCAGCCGTCCTTCTCGGCCTGCTCGAGGCGGCGCTCTTGGTCAACCCTCGTTTCCTCCCGGCCACATTATAGGCCGCGCCTCCGGGTCCCGCCTTTGTGCAGGGGCGCGGGACAGGCGGCTCAGAGCGCGTCGCTCAACGGGCTTTCCGGCTGAAGAATGAGAGGATTAGGTCCGCGATCCGGCCGCTGGCGCGGCCGTCGCCGTAGGGGTTGTGAACGCGCGCCATGCGCGCGTATGCCGCCTGGTCATCGAGCAGCCGTTCAGTCTCCCGCACGATCGTGTCTTGGTCGGTTCCCACCAGGCGGACCGTGCCGGCCTCGACCGCTTCGGGCCGCTCGGTCTTCTCTCTCAAGACCAGGACAGGCTTTCCGAGCGAGGGACCTTCCTCCTGGATGCCCCCCGAATCGGTCAGCAGCAGATGCGCGCGGCGCATGAGATCCACGAATGGAACGTAACTGAGGGGATCTACAAGGCGAATCCGTTCCCGGCCCCTCAGCCGCCGGCCGACAACGCCCTGAACACTGGGGTTGAGATGCACGGGGTAGACGATCAGCACGTCATCGCGGCGGCTCAAACGCTCCAGGGCGGAACAGATCCTCTCGAAGCCCTCCCCGAAGCTCTCGCGGCGGTGGGCGGTCACCAGGATCAGCTTCCTGCCGGGCTCCAGGCCGGGCCACTCCGCGCCTGCCAGTTCGCCGCGCTCCAGGGCGTCCCGCACATAGAGAACCGCGTCGATGCCGGAGTTGCCCGTAACACCGATCCGCTCCGCAGCGACACCCTCCGCCCTCAGGTTGCGCGCCGCGCCCTCGGTGGCGGCGAAATGCAGCGATGCGAGCTGCGTCGTCAGCGCCCGGTTCATCTCCTCCGGAAACGGCTGGAAGGGATCTCCCGTGCGCAGCCCAGCCTCCACGTGGCCCACCGGCGTCTGGCTGTAGAACGCCGCCAGCGCTCCGCAAAGCGTGGTCGTCGTATCGCCCTGCACCAGCACCATGGCGGGCTTCTCGCGCTCCAGCACGGGCTCCAGCCCTGCGAGGATTCTGGAGGTTGACTGGTGCAGGGTCTGGCCGGGAACCATCAGGTCCAGGTCGTGGTCCGGCACGATCCGAAAGGCGCTCAGCACCTGGTCCAGCATCTCGCGGTGCTGCGCGGTCACAGCTAGCCGGGGCTCGAACTCGTCCGGACGCGTCCGCAGGTGGCGGATGACGGGACAGAGCTTGATGGCTTCCGGGCGCGTTCCCAGGATCAACAGTATCCGGTGAGGCATGGGGGGCCTTGCTCAGGCGGGAATCATGGCACGCTGCGGGTCAAACGGGGGGAACCTCCCGGACTGAAAGGTTCACGGGCAGGTCTACTTGTGCCGGTAGGTTATTCGCCCCTTGGTCAGATCGTAGGGCGACATCTCCAGTGTCACCCGGTCGCCCGCCAGCACCCGGATCCGGTTCCGGCGGAGTTTTCCGGCCAGGTGGGCCAGAATCGTCCGGTCTTGATCCAGTTGGACGCTGAACAGGCCGCTGGGGAACTTCTCGACGACCGTTCCGGTTACTTCAATGCAGTCTTCCTTGCTCATCCTCCTCCTTGGGTTGACGGCCTGAGGGTAATGCGCCGGGGCCGGCGGCGGGCTTATGCTTCCGTCCGCCGGCCTGGCGCGCCTCTTGGTCTAGGTCACGGGCGAGACATTGGCCGCGGCAAGTCCCTTCGGTCCGCGGGTGACCTCAAACTCAACTCTGGAGCCCTCTTCAAGAGTTCGATAGCCGTCCGCCACGATGGCTGAATAATGCACGAACACATCGTCCCCGTTGTCGCGCTGGATAAAGCCGTAGCCCTTCGCAGCGTTGAACCACTTCACAGTTCCTGTTTCCTTCATACACTTCCCTGCTCTAAACGTTCTCCGGGTCCGGCTCTCGATCTCGGCTGCGGCAGGCGGACAGAAGGACCCCTACGGCGCACATCCAGCACACACTATCCAGCATGATTGGAAAAGGCGCGCCCCCGGGGCGCCTTCGAGACCTGTTGGGCAAGCAGAGACAAGAGTCAAACGCCGTCCGCTATTATACCCCAGATCCGCAAGGGGTGTATACTCACATTCTCAGCACGACGCAC
>JBBITL010000026.1:20742-51944 GCA_037440765.1 Solibacteraceae bacterium | reverse complement strand
GGGTTCTGGCCGATGTACCGCTGGGGACTGCCGTGGACGCGCCACTCCAGATCCTGGTGATCGAAAACCAGCAGCCGGACTTCGAGATGACCGAGCGCGAGGTGCGCCGCTCCTGGCCCAACGCCACCTGCCGCAGGGTGGACTCGGAAGCCGGATTTGTGGCGGCTCTTGAGGCGGACTGCGACGTGGTTCTGGGAGGCTGCTTCACGACGGGCTTCGACAGCATGCGCGGCCTGGAGTTGCTGCGTGAGAGGGGCTTTGACGTTCCCTTCATTGTCATCTCCGGCGCCTGCGACGAAGAAGCCGCCGCCCAGTACATCAAGCGGGGGGCCGCCGACTACCTGCTGAGAGACCGCATGGGCCGGCTCGGCCCGGCCATCGCCCGGGCGCTCGTGGAACGGGTCCTGCGCGCGCAGAAAGCCCACGCCGAAGCGGAGCTGCGCCGCAGCAAGGAGTACTACCAGCGCCTGGTGGAGAGTGTACGGGCCATCCCCTGGGAGCTGGACCCGGCCGACTGGCGGTTCACCTACCTCGGCCCGCAGTTGACCCAACTGCTCGGCTACACGCTGGAGGACGGCTGCGACTTTGACAGGTGGATCACGAAGATCCTCCCTGAGGACTGTCACATTGTGCGGCAGTCGCTGTCGGAGGCGCTGCTGCCGGCCCGCGACCAGGACTTCCGGCACCGCGTCATCGCCGCCGACGGGCGCACGGTCTGGATGCGCAGCATCGTCGCCAGCCTCCGGCGGGATGAGTCGCCTCAGCTGCTGCGGGGATTCACCGTGGATATTACCGAGACCGTGCATGCCGAGGATGCACTGGCCCGGCGGGCCGAGGAGCTGGCGCGCTCCAACCAGGACCTGGAGGACTTCGCCTACGTCGCCTCGCACGACCTGCAGGAGCCGCTGCGCATGGTCTCCAGCTACACCCAACTGCTGGCCGAACGCTACCGGGACCGCCTGGACGCCGAGGCCGGCGAGTTCATCGGCTTCATCACCGACGGCGTAACCCGCATGCAGGCGCTCATACGGGATCTGCTGGCTTACTCGCGGGTCACCACGCGTGCCCGCGAACTAGCCGACACGGATGCCGGTGTCGCTCTGGCCAGATCGCTGACCAACCTGCACGTGGCGGTTCACGAGAGCGCCGCCGTTGTGACTCACGGCGCCTTGCCGGTGGTCCGCGCCGATACCGGGCAACTAACCCAGGTCTTCCAGAACCTGATCGGCAACAGCATCAAATTCCGGGGAGCGGCCGCTCCCGCGGTGCATATTTCGGCCAGTGAGTCGGCGGGCGAGTGGGTCTTCTCGGTGGCCGACAACGGCATCGGCATCGACCCCCAATACTGCGGCATCATCTTCGGCCTGTTCCAGCGCCTGCACACGCAGCAGGAATATGGCGGCACGGGCATAGGTCTCACACTCGCCAAGAAGATTGTGGAGCGGCACGGCGGCCGCATCTGGGTCGACTCCGAACCGGGCAAGGGGGCGACCTTCCACTTCACCATTCCGAAATCCCAGGGGGCCGCCGCATGAACCCGCGCCCAGCCGCGCCGCCGAGAGTCCTGTTGATTGACGACAATGCCGGAGACATTCGGCTGGTCACCGAGGCGCTGCGGGAAGCCGCGCCGGGAGCGGTGGTCGTCTCCGTCTCGGACGGCTGTCAGGCCATCCCCCGCCTGAAAGAGGCGCTCGACATAGGCGAAGGGCCGAACCTGGTGCTCCTGGACCTGCGCATGCCTAAGAAGAGCGGCCTGGAAATTCTGGCCGAAATCAAGAAGGACCCCGAGATACGGCACCTTCCGGTGGTTATTCTGACCAGCTCGGAAGCGCAGCCGGACATCTTCCGGGCCTACTCCCTGCACGCCAACTCCGTGGTGACCAAGCCGCTGTGCTTCACGGAGTTGCGCTCGGCCGTCAAGACCCTTTGCGACTTCTGGTTGAAGGTGGCCGACCTGCCCGAGGCGACATATGCACGACACGCAGCCTATCAGGATTCTGCTCATTGAAGACAACCCCGGCGACGCCCGCCTGATCCGCGCAGCCCTGTCGGAGGGAGCCGCGGCCGTTTCCGTGGAAGTGGCCGAGCGGCTCTCGGCGGCCCTGGCGCGAATCCAGGATGGCGTCTATGACGCCGCCATCGTGGACCTCTCGCTTCCCGACAGCCGGGGGCTGGCGACCTTCGAGTCCGTCCACGCGGCCGCGCCGCAGCTGCCCGTGGTTGTGCTGACGGGGCTGGACGACGAGGAGCTGGCCCTGCGCGCGGTGGCGCAGGGCGCCCAGGACTACCTGGTCAAGGGCGACATCAAGCCGTCCGCGCTGCTCCGTGTCCTGCGCTTCGCCGTCCAGCGCGGCAGGGCCGTGAAACAGATGCTGGACGTGGCCGCGCAGCCGTCCACCGGCAGGATCGTCGGCTTCATGGGGGCCAGAGGCGGAGCGGGGGCCACCAGCGTGGCGCTGAACGTCGCCGCGGCCCTGGCCCGCCAGGGCAAGAGCGTGGTGGCCATCGAGCTAAGCCCCTACAGGGCCGGGCTGACGCTGCAATTGCGCGCCTCGCCGCGCCGCGGTCTGGCGGAGTTGCTGGCGCTCGAGCCGGACCGGATCAACCCGGCCGAGGTTCGCCGTCATCTGGTCGCCTCCGAGTTCGGCGTTCAGTTCCTGTTCGCCCCGCAGGACCCGCGACAATGGGCGGAGCTGAATCCTGATGTAACTGCCGGGGTTCTGCGGGCGGCGGCCGGCCTGGCTGCCTTCGTGGTGGTGGATTTCGCCGCCACCCCTGGCCTGGCGCACCGCGCCTGCGCGCGCCTGTGCGATCCTCTTCTTCTGGTGCTGGACCGGGACCCGGCCGGAGTGGCGGCCGCCAAGGGGCTGGCGCCGCTGATGGAAACCTGGGGACTGGAAAAGAGCTCACTGGCGGCGATTCTGGTCACAAAGAACCCCATGTCGGGCTACGTCTCCACCGCCCAGGTGTCTTCCGATCTGGGTCTTCCGGTGGCCGCTGTGATCCCTCCCGCCGCCGAGGCGCTGGATATCGCCTGGCGGCAGGGCTTGCCACTGGTGGTCTGGGATCCGGAGGGCCTGGCCGCCGAGAGCCTGAAGCTGCTGGCGCAGCGCGCCACTTCGCAGGTGCTGGCCGGCGTCGAGATCTGACGGCCGGGCAGGGCGCGGCTTCCGTACCCCGGCCGATACGCATCCGCCGAGCGTCCAGCGTCCCGAGTCAAAAGTCCGTGGGCCTGCAAGCTCGCTCCCTCACGGTCGCGGTTCTGTGCAACACCTCGAAAGCACAGAACCGCGCGTCAGCAAGCGGGCGCATTTGTTCAGCGGACTCTAGAAACGCAGCAGGTAGCTGAGCTTGACGAAGAACTGGCGGCCGGTGTTGAGGGTCGGGTCCGCGATGCGCTCCAGAGCGGGAGAGCGCGACGGGTCCAGGCGGTAGTTCTCGTACAGGTCCGTGTAGCCCGCGTGCAGCGCGGTCCCGGGATTCACCATGTAGGTGAACAGAGCGTCCACGTTGACGCTCTTGTCCTTGTCCAGCCGCGCCAGGCTGGTGTTCGGCAGAACCGAGTTGTAGTCCAGGATGAACCGCAGCGAGAGCCGTCGCGAGAACTGGTAGTTCACCTTGGACCGGACCAGGTGGTTGTTGTACACCGCGGTCCCCTCGGCCACCCCGGCCAGTCCGGAATTCCTGCCGGTCCTCAGGCCGCTGAATATGTAGGTTTCGTCCATTTGCAGCCGCGCCCCGGGCCGCAGAGTGAAGGTCACGCCTGTCTGCCTGGCCTTGCCGGTGAAAGGCCGCAGGCCGGCCGCGGGCCGGTAGTTGATGCCGTCGCCGATGTTGAGTTCCCCGCTGACGGTGAGCCAGCGGAACCACTCGGTGCGAAACTCCGACTCGTGCGCGTACTGGCGGAATCCGATGCCGCCGTAGTACTCATAGCTGGCCTCGCGTTCGTAGGCGAAAGCGGTGCCGCGTAGCGCCGTGACGCGAATCTCCGGGCTCACGTTCCAGTCCGTGAGGCGGCCGGAATGGTCGTGGAAGGAATACCAGGTGAACACCGGGCCGATGCTCTGGATGGGACCGTTTTCCGGACGCCAGAGGTAACCGATGTCCTGGTAGGTCTCACGGATATCGACCCTCCGGATGAAGCCCAGCCCGGCGCGGAAGTCCGGGCTGATGTCGGTGTACCGGCTTCTCCACACGAAGTGCCGGCCCGCATGCCGCCAGTCGGCGTAGTAGGCCGGGCCGGCCAGCTTCCGGCCCTCCGCCGTCCGTGTGTTGCTGGTGACGGCCTGCCCGGTGAAGATCCAGTTGCGGAGCGGTTGCAGCCGGGCGTCGAGCGAGAAGACGCGGTTGTGGAACGCGCCCAACTCCTGGGTAGTCGCCATGGCCGCGAGCGTGGACACGCGGCCGCCGTGCCGGAATTCCCGCTGGAGCCGGACGGCGCCCACCGGCGAGTGCTTCTCGAAAAGGGGATGGGCGGCCGGCAGCCGTTTCCCCGGACCCTCATCGCCGGCGAACAGGGCGCCCAGCGCCCACTTGCCGATCTTGCCCGTGAGCCGCGCCCCCACCGAGGGGTCCACGATGCGGCGCGAGAAGAACAGCCGCAGCGGCGTCATGAAGTAGCCCGCGTTCTCCAGGAAGAAAGGCCGTTTCTCGGGGAACAGGACCTCGTAGCGCTGGTTGACGGTGACCTGGGGCTCGTCCGATTCCACCTGGCTGAAGTCCGGGTTCAGCGCGAGATCAAACGTGAACGCGTCCTTGATGACGATCTTGGTGTCGAGTCCGGCCCGGCCCTCCCGCTGTGTGGCGTAGCGCGGAGCGGCTCCGGCGCTCGTGTCCAGGAAGCGCGCCGCCGAGAACAGCCCGTAAGGGATGAACTGGATGTTGCGGCCCGGAGAGATGTCCCGGAGTCCCTCCATGTCGCCGCCCTGCTGCACGTGGCCCGGCTTGCGGCTGCTCATGCGGGGCCACACCGAGAACTCGTTGTTCCTCTGGATGAAGCGGCCCAGGATCAGCCCCCAGGTCTGCTCGGAGCCGCTCGGAAAGCGGAAGCTTCTGAAGGGGATGGCAGCGAAGACGACGTACCCGTCGTCGACGATTCTTCCCTCGCTGTGCCAGAGGGTGTCCCAACTGGGATCGTCCTCCACACCGTCGGTCACGTTGCCGTCGGCCTGGACCCCGTAAGGATTGATGTCGAACCAGTACATGTGCCGGTGGTCGTGGAAGGTGTCGATGTTGAGGACCACGCGGTCGTCGTGCATGATCTGGTCGTGCTTGGAGACGCGGGCACGGATGAGCCTGGGGTCGTCCTTGCAGATGTAGGCGACGTAGAGGTTCCTGTCGTCGTGGGAGAGGTAGGCCGTGGTGGGCTGCGTGGCGGGCTGGCCGTCGCCGGGCGAGTACTGGCGGAAGTCGGTCACCACCAGCTCGGCCTCGCGCGGAGTGCCGTTGAGAAAGTCGGTGAACTGCGGAGCCCGGCTGACCCGTGGAATGCGCAGCCGGGTCGTCTGTGAATCGGCGGCCCCGGCCTGCGCGTGAAGTACGGATGCGGAATAAAGTGCGCAGAGCAGTATGAAGCATGTGATTCTTGGCACAGGAGCCTCTGTCAATGAGCTTCAGCCCCGAAGCAGGCAGGACAACGGGCGTGATCTTCGATTATAGAGGGAAGCGCCGGCCGGTCCAGCCTTTGCGGCGGCGTCAGAGTTTCTCTGGCAAAGGCCTGCGGGGCGAGCGCTCACCGCCCGTGCCTCGCAGGGACTGGAAGGCGGCAAGGACCTTGTCCAGTTCCTCCTCGCGCGCCTGGAGCCCGGCGTGCAGGCTCCGGATGACCTCTCCCTGCACTTCGAGCCGGTCCTCCAGCGCCTGCTGAGCCTCCTGCACGGCATGTGTCGCGGCCGTGCCGATGTTCACCGCGTCCTCGACCATCCTGGCTTTCGTGGACATATCCTGCAACGTCCTCGCAAGCGAGTCAAGCCTGTCGCTCCCTGCGCCGACGTCCGAACGCAGCGCTTCCAGTTCCTGCGCGGTTCTTGCCTGAAGATCGAAAGCCGCCTGCAACATGCGGCGGTCCTCCGCCGCCGGCGCCTGGTTGTCCCTTACCGCAGTGAGGAGCACAGCCCAAAGGCCGCGCATGAACTGCTCGGCGAGCGCCTGCAATTCGGCAGGGACGGGCGCTCCCAGGAGTTCAAAGGCAGGCGGGGCTGCCCGCGTTGGCAGTTGGGGCGGAGAAGGAGCGGGTTTGCGCTCAGGCAGCTTGAGCGAGGGAGGCGCGGCGGCCGGTGGAGGCTGGTCTCCTGCTTTAGGGGGCTGGGCAGCGGCGACGTTTTGCAGACGATCCAGCAGGAGCTTGTTCTGGGGCTGCCGCTCGGATTCCTCCTGTTCAAAGATACGCAGCATCTGGTGTGTCCCCTTCCCTCTCCGGGGCTTGGATGCCCTCGCCCGGGAGTGTGGTACGGGACCTCCCTCAAGCTCTATCGGCTGATTGAGAAGAACTTCGAGCCGGTCTTCAGTCGCACGTCCCTGTGGAGTTGCTATGCTGACATGCGGAGGAAGAGCACATGAACTGGACCGAATTGCTGAAGACCGAGGTTGAGAGCGGCTACGCCAGCGCGTCGAAACTCCTGGAGAAGGTGGACCCGGGCGGCCTGGACTGGAAGCCAGCCACGGGCGGCAACTGGATGACCGTCGGCCAACTTCTGATGCACATGGGCAACGCCTGCGGAGCGGCCTGCAAGGGTTTTGTCACGGGCGACTGGGGCCTGCCGGAGGGCGTCAAGATGGAGGACATTCCGCCGGAACAGATGCTGCCGCCCGCCGAGAAACTGCCCGCCGTGGCGAGCGTCGAGGAAGCCCGGAAACTGCTGGCCGACGACAAGATTCTCGCCCTGAAAATGATTGACCAGGCCGGCGAACAGGACCTGGCCGGACGCCGCATGGCCGCCCCCTGGGCCCCGGGCGTGGAGCATGCGCTGGGCCGGCATCTGCTTCAGATGGTTCAGCACCTGGGCACGCACAAGGCGCAACTGTTCTACTACCTGAAGCTGCAAGGCAAGCCGGTCCACACCGGCGATCTTTGGGGCTGACGCGGAGCCCGTGAAGCGGCCCGCCCGATGAAGCGCCTCCTCGAGCAGATTCGATACCGCGACCCGGCGCGCGCCAGGGCGACCATTGAACGCCTGGCACGGGCGGTTCCGGCCGAAGTGCAGACGGGAATGAGGTCGTTAATGGTGGCCTCTCCCGATCCAGACGAGGCCCTGCACATGCTGGGCCGCCTTCAGGAGGACCGGCCGGAGGCCTTCGGGCGGCTGACGGCCTCGGTTGCCGGGCTCCCGTTCCTGATTTCGGTGTTCTCCTACAGCCGGTTTCTGTCGGAGGCCGTCATCAAGTGTCCGGAATGGCTGGAGGAACTCGTCCGGTCGCGCGACATGGACCGGGTGCTCACAGCGGAGGACTATCAGGCCCGGCTGGAGGCGCAGGCGGAGAGCGAACGGTTCCTGGAACCGGGGGCGGCCGGGCCGCCCTCGACGCTGACGCTGGCCTCGTTCCGGCGGCAGCAGTTGCTGCGGATCCTGCTGAGGGACGTGCAGGGATACTGCACGCTGGCCGAAACGGTCGAGGAAATCTCCAACCTGGCGGACGCCATACTGGAGGTGGCGTGCCAGGGCGTGCACCGGGAGCTTGCCCAGCGCCACGGCACGCCCGAGCGGTGCGGATTCGCAGTGCTCAGCCTCGGCAAACTGGGCGGCAAGGAGCTGAACTACAGCTCCGACATCGACGTGATGTTCCTGTGCGGTGGCAGCGGGCAGACCAGCGGGCCGGAGACGATTGAGAACCACGAGTTCTACCGCAAGCTGGCCAACCGCGTGGTCGGACTGCTCTCGGCCTACAGCCCGGAGGGCCGCTGCTACCGGGTGGACCTGCGGCTGCGGCCGGAGGGGCGGCAGGGCGACGTCTGCATCTCGCTCGACGCGGCGCGCAACTACTACCAGACCCGCGCCCGGGACTGGGAGTTGCAGATGCTCATCAAGGCGCGGGTCTCGGCGGGCGACCGGACGCTGGGCCGGGCGCTGCTGGACTCGGCCGAATCGCGGATCTACGCGAGCACCCTGGATTTCTCGGCTGTGGAATCCATGAGCGCCACGCGCGAGAGAATCAGCGAGAAGGTGGCGGCCAGAACCGGCCGGCGGACGGGCCTGGACATCAAGCTGGCGCGGGGGGGCATCCGGGATATCGAGTTTCTGGTGCAGTGCCTCCAGCGGCTGCACGGAGGCCGGGAGACCTGGGTGCGGCACGGGGGCTCCATGCTGGCCCTGTTCCGCCTGCGCGACAAGGGCCTGCTGTCGGACGCCGAGTACGGGAAACTGGCCTCCGCCTACCAATTCCTGCGGATTCTGGAGCACCGGCTGCAGGTGGTTGAAGATTTGCAGACGCACGCGCTGCCGCGCGACACGGATGAACTGGAGATTCTGGCCCGCAAGATGCCGCCGGCCGAGCTCGGCGGAGCGGCGTCCGCCGAAACGCTGCTCCAGGCTCTGAACCACCACCTGGAGGAGGTGCAGGAGATCTACGAGCGGGTGATACACGCCCAGCAGCCCATGTACTACGGCGCCTCCGCCGGCGACCTGTCCCAGCCCTGGCCGGACCGCCCGCCGGCCGGCGTTCCGGAGGCGCCGGCGAGCAACCTGGTGCGATACCTGGACCAGAAGGCGCCGGAACTCGCCTCCTTGCTCGGCAAGCGGGGGATGCGGCGGGGCCGCAAGCATTTCGAGCATTATCTGGAGCTGATTCTCCCCCATCCGCAGTGGCTCGGAAAGCTGAACGGCGACCGGGACCTGGCGGAGCGGACCCTGGACCTGTTCGAGCACAGCCCCTACTTCGCGGACCAGTTGATCCGCAGCCCGGAACTGCTCGGGGAGCTCGGCGCGCTCGCGACGTCCGCCGGAGCGGCAACCTCGGCCGCCTCGGGCATCGACGAGCTGCGGCGGGGTTTCCAGCGCGACATGCTGCGCATACAGGCCGCGAGCATCTGCCTTCGCGCGCCGATCTTCACGACGCTGGAGCACACCTCGGAGCTCGCCGATATTGTGATCCGGGCGGTGTTCCAGCTGGCGACGGCGGACGTCGCTTCATCCCGCCCGCCCCAGGGGAAGAACTACTCGCCCGGCGACCAGTTGATGACCATCGCGCTGGGCCGGCTCGGGATGCGCGAATTCGACCTGGCCAGCGACGCCGACCTGGTGTTCGTGCTGGCCGACGAGGATGCCGCGGAACTGCCCTTCTGGACGCGCGTGGCCGAGCGCATGATCGAGCTGATAACGGCTTACACCGGCTACGGGGTCATCTTCGCGGTGGACACGCGGCTGCGGCCGAACGGGCGCGCCGGTCCGCTGATCCAGTTGGAGAGCGGCTACCGGGACTACTTCTCCAATTCTGCCGAGGCCTGGGAAGGCATCACTTACATGAAGTCGCGGGCGGTGGCGGGCGATACCGACCGGGCCACGGCGTTTCTGCAATCGCTCCAGGAGGTGGACTGGCGGCGTTACGGGCGGGGCGGGCGGTCGCGTCAGGCGCTGCTGGAAATGCGCGCCAGGCTGGAGCGGGAGCAGGGCCCCGGCAACCCGCTCAAGGCCGGCCGCGGCGGCTACTACGACATCGACTTCGCGCTCATGTACCTCCGCCTGAAGGGGGCGGGCATCTTCTACAAGTTCCTGAACACGCCCGCGCGCATCGACGTGATCGAGAAGATGGGCCACCTGGAAGCCGCCGATGCGGACTTCCTGCGCGACGCGGCCACCTTCTACCGCGCCGTGGATCACGGACTGCGCGTCAGCACGGGCCATACCGAGGGGGACCTGCCGGCCTCGCCGTCCCAGCTGGAAAACCTGACCGAATTGATCGGCCGCTGGACGCCCGCCCACCTGCATGACCAGCCCCTGGACATCGAACTGGCGCAGATCCAGGCCCAGACGCGGGAGTACTTCAACCGGCTGTTCGGAGCGTGATCAGGCCGGGGCGGCCTTCTTCACCGGGCGCCGCAGCAGGGTCTTTAGCAATGGCGCTCTGAAACCCGGGGCTGGTGCTGGGGTCGCCCTGGCCGTCGATCATGAGGCGCCTGAGCTTGGGGACGTCCACGAGCGCGGGCTTGCGCGCCAGCGCCGTGTGGAACTGCTTCCGCTCCTTTTTGAGATCGATCTTCCGCATGGGGGCTCCGTGGTCTGCGGCAATCCTGCATCATCGTATGATGAAAGGTGGCGATGTACTCACGCTTACGGGGGCTGGCAGTGGCTGTGCTGTGCCTGGCCGGAGGTGCGGGCGCTCAGGTCATCGAGTTTGACAGCGGCGGCCTGAAGTACCAGGCGCTCTCCAGGGACGGCGTTACGGTAATGTACGCGCACCTGCCGGTGCAGGTGCGCGAGTACGCGATCGTGCAGGCGGCGGTCACCAACGGCTCGAACGAGGTGGTCTCGGTCCGTCCGGAGGACTTCGCGTTCCGGTGGCCGGACGGCCGGCAGTTGCGGGCCGGCGCCGCCACGGCCGTGGTGAACAACTTCCTGGAGCGCGCCGGGCGCAACGACGTAATCCGCCTGGTGAACACTTACGAGATGGGCCTGTACGGGCTCACCCGGTTCCGGTCCACCAACGGCTATGAGCTGCGGCGGCAGGCGGCCCAGGCGGAAGTGAGCTCGGTGCGGCTGAAGGCTGCGGCGGCGGCCTCCGCCATCGTCTTCGTGGAGATCAAGCTGAGACCCGGCGAGTCGACCGACGGCGCGCTGTTCTTCCCGGCCCGCGGCATTCCGCTCACCGGCAGCCGCCTGCGCGTGGCGGTGTCCGGCGGACTGTTCGAATTCCGGCCCGAGGTCTCGGAGCCGGGACGTTGATCGATCCGCAGGCCCGCGGCGACGCGCGCGGCGGCAGTTTGAGAAGCACGCGGAGTCCCCGGCCGACTCAGGGCTTGAGCACTTCAGCCTCGCGCCCGTCCACGCTGATCCTGTTGCCGGGCCTGGCGAGATCCGCGCGGACGTAAGCGAAGGCGACCGTCCGGCCGAGCGCGGGAGAGAACGAGGCCGACATCACGGCGCCGCCGCCAGCCGGGGCGCCGCGCGCCGGCGGCGCGGCTCCATCCATCAGCAGCCGCACCAGCAGGCGGTTCACGTGGCCGCGCGAGCGTATGCGCTCCACTATCTCCTGGCCCAGGTAGCAGCCCTTGTTGAAATGGACCGCGTGGAGCAACTGCGTCTCCTGAGGCAGGTGAGACTCGGTGATGTCGTCTCCGTAACGCGGCCGCCCTTCTTCGAGGCGGACTGCAAGGGCGTCTTCAGGGCTGGCGGGAACCGCGCCGGCGGACTCCAGCTCCGCGATGAGCCTGTCCCGTTCGCTCCACGGGGCGAAAATGTACAGCAGAGCCGGCGCGATCCGGGCTACTGTGCGCGATGCCCAGGAAGCGTGGCTGTAAGGCGGCTCGCCGACGGCCGCTCCGAGCGATGCCAGCAACCCAGAAGCCCTGGGGCCTTCGAGGGCGAGGGTGGCCGTGGACGCAGTCCGGTCCTCCAGCGTCACGTCATCGGCGATGATGTATCGACCAAGGTGAGCCAGCAGCCTGGCGGCGGTCTCGGGCTCGGTGTCGAGCAGGTGATGGTCCTCGAAGGCGAGCAGGTTGACGTCTCCCAGGATGTGCCCCCGGGCGTCGAGGAAGAATGCGTAGCAACCGCTGCCCGGGGTGAGCTGCTCGACGTGGTTGGTGGTCATGGCGTGGAGCAGGCGGGCGCGGTCCTGGCCGCGGGCGACAATCTTGCCCCGGCCCGTAAGGTCGAACCAGGCGGCGGATTCTCTAAGTGCGCGATAACCGGAAGTCATGGCGGCGAGCTTCGGACTGCGATACAACCAGAGTATACCCATGAGCGGCGCCGCCACGGAATACGAACCGGTGATCGGGCTGGAAGTCCACGTGCAACTGGCCACGCGCACCAAGCTCTACTGCGGGTGCCCCACGGGCTTCGGCGCGCCGCCCAACACGAACGTGTGTCCCGTGTGCCTGGGCCTGCCCGGAGCGCTGCCCGTGCTGAACCGGAAGGCGGTGGAGATGGCGGTGATGGCGGGGCTGGCGCTTAACTGCAAAGTCCGCCCGGTCTCCCGGCTGGCGCGCAAGAACTACTTCTATCCGGACCTGCCCAAGGGCTACCAGATCTCACAATACGACGAGCCGCTGGCCGAGCACGGCTGGGTGGAGATCCTCCTCGACGGAATGACGCGCCGCATCGGAGTGACGCGGGTTCACCTGGAGGACGACGCGGGCAAGAGCCTGCACGAGGGCTTCCCGGATTCGGACCGCTTCACCTACGTCGATCTGAACCGCTGCGGCACGCCGCTCGTCGAGATCGTCAGCGAGCCGGACATGCGCAGCTCGGAGGAAGCCTATGCCTACCTGACCGGGCTGAAGCAGGTGCTCCAGTACGTGGGGGTCTCGACCTGCGACATGGAGAAGGGGCACCTGCGCTGCGACGCCAACGTCTCGGTGCGGCCGCGGGGCGCCGGGAAGTTCGGGACCAAGGCGGAGGTCAAGAACCTCAATTCTTTCCGCTTCCTCAAGATGGCCCTGGACTACGAGATCGAGCGCCAGGTCGGCGTGATCGAGCAGGGAGGCGCAATCGCTCAGGAGACGCGCCTCTACGACCCGGACTCCGGCCGGACCGTCGGCATGCGCTCCAAAGAGCACGCGCACGACTACCGCTACTTTCCAGAGCCGGACCTCGTGCCGCTGGCGGTCAGCGACGCCTGGCGGGACCGCGCGCGTGCCGCCATGCCCGAACTGCCTTCGGCCAAGAGAAGCCGTTTCGTGGAGCAGTACGGCCTCAGGGAGTATGACGCCGGCGTGCTGACGCAGAGCCGGGCGCTCAGCGAGTACTTCGAAGAGGTCGCCCGCGCCAGCGGCGACCCGCGCAACGCCGCCAACTGGGTGATGGGGGAACTGGCGGGCGCGCTGAAGGCGGCCGGCAAGGAAACCGGCGAATCGCCGGTCAGCGCGGCTCGCCTGGGCGAGTTGCTGGCGCTCATCGGCCGGGGCGAGATCTCGGGCAAGCTGGCCAAGGATGTTTTCGCCAAGATGTTCGCGTCGGGCGAGCCGGCCGGTGTGATCCTGGAGCGCGAGGGGCTGAAGCAGATCAGCGACAGAGGGGCGCTCGAGAAGATCGTGGACGGGATCCTGGCTGCGAACCCCAAACAGGTGGAGCAGTACAAGGGCGGCAAGAGCACGGTCCTCGGATTCTTCGTGGGACAGGTCATGAAGGCCACGCGCGGGCAGGCCGATCCCGCGGCGGTGAACGAGATACTCAGGAGCCGGCTGGGGTGAAGTCCGCTCGCTAACGCTCGCGGTTCGGCGCTGGCGTTCCGAGGTAGAAACTGGTCATGGGGACGTGAGGGTAGCCCATTGAACGGTGCGTCACGTCGTTGCGGTAGAGGGGATCCTGCATCAGGGTGACGCGGCGATCCGAGGCTGGAATGGTCGTCGTGTAGATGCGAAGCTCGCCGCTGGAGAAGGTGACGATTTCCTCGCGCCAGTCGCCCAGTATGTCAGCAACAAGCTGGACGCTCCCCTGTGTCCTAGCCAGCGTCGCGCCTTTCCACTTGAAGATGCTCCCTCGGCTGTGGATCTCGCGCAGCAGGTCCGCATCCCACCACACCAGCTCGTTTTGCGGCGGGACAGCACCCTCAATGATCTGGCCGCCGGATGAGAAGAAGTACTTGTCGGCCCAGCACTCCTTGCCGGGGTAATCGGGGTCGATATCGCCCACCAGCGCGCTGGCGAGCTGGTTGTCCTCGTTCGCCTCCTCTATGCCGAAAATGAGGCCCCCAGTACGGGCGTCGCGCAAGCTCACTCCGTGCCTGGGATGAGGCTCCTCGATGATGTAGAAGACTTCCAGGCCGGGCCGGTCCGGGTTGATGTCCGAAAGGTAGAACCGGTCTCCGTGCCCCAGGCCCGTGCCCCAGAGGGTACGGCCGTCATGGTCTATGGCGATCGAGCCGTTCAGGATCTCGTCGAAGCCGTCGCCGTCGATGTCGGCGGTCTTGATGCTGTGCTGACCCTGGCCCTGATACATGAAAGGGGCGCGTTCATTGGTCCAGCGCCAGACCTTCTCGAGTTTCCGGTTGCGCAGCGTCCAGGCGTCCACCTTCATGAGGCCGTATGTGCCCCGGACCACCAGAACGCTGGGCGTGTTGCCGTCGAGATAGGCCACGCCGAGCATGTGGCGGCTGGAGCGGTTGCCGGTGGTATCCGCCCAGTCTGTGACCTTGCCGCGCTCGATCCAGTCGACTTTGTCGATCTCTTTGCCGGTGGCGCCGTCGTAAACCGTCAAGTACTCGGGGCCCTCCAGCACGAAGCCCTGGCCTCCGTCGAAGGCCTGCTCGCGCGTGGCGGCATAGGGGGCGGTCCTCAGGCAGACCTCGGCCCGGTTGTCGCCGTCCAGGTCGCGCACCACCATCGGCGAGAACCAGATGCCGTGGTTGATGTTCCACCCCAGGTCGATGCGCCACATGAAGTCGCCGGAGCGGCCGTTGTAGGCGTCGATCTTGTAGCTGTCTGCACTGGGGCGCCTCCGTCCGGGGTCCACACTGCCGGCGGGGTGCTTGACAACGAAATCGTAGGCGCCGTCGCCGTCGAGGTCCCCGGCGGCGACCCGGTCCACGCTGGTGATGTCACCGCGCATCCTGACGGCTTTGAAGGGTTGCACAGGCGGATTCGGCGGGAGCGCGGCACGGCCTGACTCCTCCTGTTCCTGGCCGTTCACCACGGCCCGAACCCACCATGTGTTGGCTCGGCCGAGGGCGGGGCTCTGGTCCAGGAAGTCCGTGGTTGTCCTGATGGGCTGCGCGTTCAACCTGGATGCCGCGCCCCCTGCCGTTGAGCGATAGACGTTGAAGGCAACGCCGGGCGGGTCGCTCCTGAGCAGCCTCCAGCCGAGGTAGACGCGTCCCCCGTCCACCGGCATGGCCAGCATGCCCCTGTCCAGCTTCTCCTCTATGCGTTCAGAGGCCCAGCCCAACGGAACCCCGGGCCTGTACAGCGGATCCATGACATAGAAGCTCAGGTTCGGTGGGATTTCCTCCGGTGAAATCGGCCGGAGCGGCGCCTGCGGGGACGCCGTCAGAAGCGCTGAGGCGAGAATGACGATTGCTCGGGACATGGGTTCAGACGGGGTTCGCGGCCATGAAACCGTCTATCTCTGAGACCTCCTCCGTGCTGAGGCGGAAGTCGATGGCCTTGCGGATGCCCTCGAACTGGGCGCGGGAGCGCAGGCCCACGATGGCCGCCGTCACGGCGGGATGCCGCAGGGTCCAGGCGATGGCCACCTCGCCGGGTGAGCAGCCGTGGCGCGCGCCGATCCCGCGCAGCAACTCCACCAGCTCGAGGTTGCGGGTGAGCCGCGGCTCCTGGAAGTGGGGCGTGCGCTGGCGGAAGTCGTCGGCGGGCATGGCGGCGATGCGCTCGCGCGTCATCTTCCCGGTCAGCAGGCCGGACTTCATGGGCGAGTACGCCAGTACGCCAATGTTGTTCTCCAGGCAGTAGGGGAGTTCGGCCGCCTCGATCTCCGGAGAGACGATGGAATAGGGCGGCTGAAGCGACGTGATTGGAGCGATCTTCGCCGCGCGCTCCATCTGAGACCGGCTGAAGTTGGACACGCCGATCCAGCGCACCTTGCCCTCGCGCTTCAGCTCCGCCATGGTCTCCCACCCTTCTTCGATGTCCTCGTCGGGCTGCGGCCAGTGGATCTGGTAGAGGTCGATGACGTCCACCTTCAGGCGGCGCAGGCTGCACTCAAGCTCGCCGCGGATGGAGTCGCGCTTGAGGCTCCCGCCGATCTTGCCGTTGTCGTCCCACACCCGCTCGCACTTGGTGAAGACATAGGGACGCGTGGAGCGCCCGGCCAGGGCGCGGGCCACGATCTCCTCCGAGTGGCCCAGGCCGTAGACGGCCGCCGTGTCGATCCAGTTGATGCCGGCGTCAAGGGCGGCGTGAATGGCCTCTATCGACTGGCCGTCATCTTGGGGCCCCCAGGCGAACTGCCAGCCTCCCCCTCCCATGGCCCAGGCGCCCACGCCGATGGGCGTGATCATGATGTCGCTGTTGCCGAGTTGTCTGGTCTGCATGAAGTGGTTGTTCCCCGATTCCACAATTGTAGCGGGCGCCCGCGCCCCGGGACTATTCGTACCGCAACGCGGTGACGGGGTCGACGCGGGTGGCGCGGCGGGCGGGGACGTAGCTGGCCAGGAGGGCCACCATTGCCATCAACAAGGGGACGAGCACGAACGTCACAGGGTCACGCGGGCCGACGCCGACCATGTATGCCCGCAGCAGTCGTGTGGTGGCGGCGGCCGTGGGCACGCCGATCTTCGTGCCGATCAGTATCAGCCACACTGCCTGCCTGAGGACCAGCCGAATGACAGCCGCCGTACGGGCGCCCAAAGCCATGCGCAGGCCGAACTCCTGGGTGCGCCGCTCCACGGAATAGGAGACCACACCATAGATGCCCATGGCCGCCATGGTCATGGCAATGGCAGCGAAGATGGCCAGCATTACGGTGATGAACTTGGGAGCGGTCAGGGACTCCTCGATGAAGTTCTGCATCGAACGCGTATTGATCAGGGGCTGGTCACGGTGAGCATGGTTGCGTAGCTCTTCAGGAGCAGGCCGGCCGCGCGGTGCCGTTCATGCCCACGCCGGCCCTGGCGGTGGCGGCCATCGGCGTGAGCATCCTGGCGTTCCAGAGCATCCTGAACAGCATTACCGTCCTGCCTCCGGACCTGTTCGGGGCGCGGAACGCCGCGTTTGCCGTTTCGCTGCTCATCTCCACAAGCGCGGCGACCCAGGCGGTCTTCTCCCCGCTAATCGGGCTGGCGGTGGACCGGTTCGGCTTCGGGGCGGTCTGCATGGCGGCTCCGCTGCTGCCCCTGACAGGCACCTGGATCCTGCAAGTGTTCGTCGGCGGTCACGCGAGCCGGGTGTCCAGCTCATGACGAAAGGATTGGCGTAGTGACAATACAGGTGCAGCAGCTCCGGCGACGCAATGAACGGAAACGGCTGGTACGCCTCGGCGGGCGGGGTAGAGCCGCCGCCCGGGAGGATCACGAAGAGGAGCTCAAAAAGGCCCGGCGGCATCGGGGCCCGGAAGACAAGCGGGGAGCGGAGAGGCTTGAGCGGCGGGAGGAGTTGGTCATGCAGCCGCTTGGCCATTCCGAAGACAAAGTCAGGAGCCCGCTCCGGATGAATGGCCAGGTCCACCAGCCCGGCGCCGGTCGCATCGCGGCGCGCGCGCAGTTGCGCCTGTCTCCGGGTCACGTCCGGTTCCGGGCCGCCGGCGGAGCCGGAGTCCGGTTGCCGCACTACCATCAGCAGGTCAATGTCGCTTCGGCCGAATGAGACCTCCCCCGTAGCGACGCTACGGTGCACATAGACGCTCTCGGCGATCTCGTGGCTTCCCAGACAGACACCGATGGTCTTCGCGGCGAGCCGGTAGCAGCTCAGGGCTGCGAACTGGAGTGGGCCGGGCACAGGATAGAAGTCTCCCGTCTTAGCGCCAAAAACACCTTGCCTAAGCGAGCGGCGATGAGTCATAGTGGAGTTTGGCAGCACCAGTCATGTAGAGCGCACCGCAGCCGGCCCGCTGGTCGAGAGACGCCCAGGGTGCGCGCTACGCACCCGGTTAAGGCGGAAGATTCTGGATGGCGGAGACCCTGCTGTATCTTACGGAGCTCGTGGGGCTCAAGGTGTGCGATACCCGCGGCCACCGCATCGGCCGGGTCAAGGACGCCGCCCTGGTGCCGCTGATCGACGCCGTCCGGGTGGACCGCTACCTGGTGGGAGGCGGCTGGGCCTGGCTGACGGTGCGACACGACCAGATCCGCTCCATCTCGCTTGACGGCATCTACCTCCAGGACGAAGTCCTCACTCCCTACCACTCCGACGAGTACATGCTGCGCCTGGTGCGCGACCTGCTGGATCAGCAGATCATCGACGTCTCCGGCCGCAAAGTGGTCCGGGTCACCGACGTGACCTTCGCGCACGCCCGGGAGAACGGGCGCGATGTGTTGAAGGTCCTGGAGGTGGACGTAGGGCTGCGCAGCATCTTCCGGCGCCTGTGCCAGGGGATCATTCCGCCGCGGTTGGTCCGCAGACTCCAGAGTCCCATCCCGCCGAACTCCATCCGCTGGGAGTTTTGCAGCATCGTCGAGGCCGACCCGCAGCGCCGCCTGCGGCTGAACATCTCGCACGCGCTGCTGGAGAAGATGCACCCGGCCGATCTGGCCGACATCGTCGAGGAACTGGCCCCGGAGGACCGCGAGGCCATTTTCAGCGCCATCGACAGCGAGGTGGCGGCCGAGACCCTGTCCGAGGTGGACCCCCGGATGCAGGCCAGCATCCTGGAGTCGCTGGACGCCGAGAAGGCCGCCGACATTGTGGAGGAAATGGCGCCGGACGAAGCCGCCGACGCGCTCGCCGAACTGGAGAAGGAGACCTCCGAGGAGATCCTCGAGGAGATGGAAACCGAGCCCAAGGCCGAGGTGCAGGAACTGCTGGAGTTCGAGGAGGACACCGCCGGAGGGCTGATGAACACCGAGTACGTCCACCTCCACGAGCGCGCCACGGTGGCCGACGCCATCGCCGCCCTGAAGGGCAACGAGGAGCTGCTGGAGACCCTGAACACGCTGTTCCTGACAGACGGCGAGGGCCGGCTGGCGGGGGCGGTGCCCGTGGCGCGGCTGTTTGTCGCCGAGCCTTCGGCACAGCTGAAAGGGCTCAGCCTGGACCCTCTGATTCAGGTCCCGGCCGAGGAGGGCCACAAGCGGGTGATAGAACTGTTCGACAAGTACAACCTCCTGACGCTGCCCGTGGCGGACGAGGAAGGCCGTCTGGCTGGCGTGATCACGGCCGATGACATCATATCCGTGTTGAGAAACAGGTAGGCGCCGCGAGCCATGTTCAAACGATTCCGCCACCACATCGCCGTGTTCTTCTCCGTGATCGGGCCGGGCTTCATCACGGCCATGGTGGACAATGACGCCGGCGGCATATACACCTACTCGCAGGCCGGTGCCCGGTGGGGGTATCTTCCGCTGTGGACGCTGCTGCCGGTGACCGTCCTGCTGGTGGTCACGCAGGAGATGTGCGCGCGCATGGGGGCGGTCACCGGCAAGGGCCTCTCGGACCTTATCCGCGAGGAATTCGGGCTGCGCGTCACCTTTCTGGTAATGGCGGCGCTGGTCGCCACCAATCTCACCAACGTTATGGCCAACTTCGCCGGCATCGCCACGTCGCTCGAGCTGTTCCACATCAGCCGGTACGTCTCGGTGCCGCTGGGAGCCGCGGCGGTCTGGCTGCTGGTGGTCAAGGGGACCTACCGGAGCGTCGAGAAGGTGTTCCTGTTCGCCTCTTCGTTGTACGTGTGCTACATCGTCTCCGGCATCCTGGTCCGGCCCAACTGGACCGAGGCCGCCATCTACAGCGTGCGTCCGGTGATGATGCTGGACCCGGCCTACATCACCATCGTCATCGGCATCGTGGGAACCTCCATCGCGCCCTGGATGCAGTTTTACTTGCAGGCCGCCGTGGTGGAGAAGGGCGTGACGGCCAAGGAGTACGCCGAGTCCCGCATTGAAGTGATAGTGGGGTGTGTGGCCATGACGGTGATCGCCTTTTTCATCATCGTGGCCTGCGCTGGGACCATCTGGACGACGGCGCCCAGGGACATCGCCGGCGCGGCCGACGCCGCCCTGGGCCTGCGGCCCTTCGGCGACTACGCCTTCCTGCTGTTCGCGGCGGGCCTGTTCAACGCCTCGCTGTTCGCGGCCTGCATCCTGCCGCTGTCCACCGCGTACACGGTGTGCGAGGGGCTGGGCTTCGAGTCCGGCGTCAACCGCCGGTTCCGGGAAGCGCCGGTCTTCTACTGGCTGTTCACGCTGCTGATCGTGATCGGCGCCGGGTTCGTGCTGGCGCCGGGCCTGCCGCTGGTGAAGGTGATCCTGTTTTCGCAGGTGATCAACGGGGTGTTGCTGCCGTTCATACTGATATTCATGATGCTGCTGGTGAACAGGAAGAAGCTGATGGGGGAGTGGACCAACTCCCGCGGCTACAACGCGGCCGGCTGGCTGGCGGTGGCGGTCCTGATCGGCCTGACGCTGGCGCTGGTGGGCATCACGCTGCGGGACCTTTGGGCGGGGTGAAAGCGCCTAGGCCGGTGTCGAAAACCGCGCCCGGACTTCCGGGCTGACCGCGGTGGGCTTGCCGGAGCGTGCGTCGAGCGGGCACCAGAGCGTACGCGCCCTGGCGAGCAAGCTCCAGTCGCCCGCGCGAACCAGTTCCGTGTGGCGTTCAAACGTGATGCGGGTGGCGCTTCCAACCCATGTTCTGGCGAGGATCTCGTCGCCCGGCAGGGCCGGCTGCTTGTAGTCGATCTCGTGGCGCACCACCACCCAGACGAGTTTGGCTTGGTCCTCGGCGGGCGCGGCCGACCGCCAGTGCGCCACCGCGGCATCCTGCACCCAGCGGAGGTAGGTGACGTTGTTCGCGTGACCGAGTTCGTCGATGTCTTCCGGCTTGACCGTGACGGCGAGCTCGAAGATGGGCGGCGCGTCGCTCACTTGAGCCCCCGCTCACTGACGCTCGCGGTTCCGTGTGAGGCTCCGCACCGAACCGCGACCATCAGGGAGCGGATGCTCGTCATCGCGGCGCTAGTGTTCGTGGGAGACGGCGCTCGACAGGTAGATCATGGTCAGCAGCGCGAAAACGAACGCCTGGAGGAACGACACGAAGACGTGCAGGCCCATGAACACGGCCGGCACCACCAGCGGGACCAGGCTGATGAACACCAGCGTCACCTGCTCGCCGGCGAACATGTTGGCGTAGAGACGGACGGTGAGCGAGAGCAGCCGGCCCACGTGGCTTATGATCTCGATGGGGATCATGAGCGGCGCCATCAGCGGCAGAGGACCGCAAAAGTGCTTCAGGTATCCACCCACCCCCTGCGCCTGCAGCCCCATCAGGTTGTAGTAGCAGAACGACACCAGGGCGATTCCAAGCGGCACCGGCGGAAACATCGTCGGCGACTCGAACGAGGGAATCGTGCCAAGCAGGTTTCCCATCAGCACGAACAGGAAAATGGACGCGAACAGGTGCAGGTAGCGGCGTCCATGATGTCCCACCACCTCGTCGGTCTGCCCGCCCAGGAAACCGTAGATGATCTCGAAGACGTGCTGCATCTTCCCGGGCCGGTCCACCGACAACCGGGGGCGCAGTATGGCGAAAACCACGACCACCACCAGCGCCACCACAATTTGCAGCACGATGAAATTGGCCCAGGGCTTATCGGGGTGCTCGACGGCCACTCCCGCCATCGAGAGAATCCAGTTGGCGACGCCGGCCAGGTACTTATTGAAAAGAGCGGTAATCCACAGCTCATGCTCGTGCATAAATAAGCTCGAAGACGATCTCGGCGAGGACCGCGGCCACGGCGACGAACAGCCCGGCCAGCGCGGCAGCCAGGTTCAATCCAAAGATTCTCACTATAACATAGCCCGCCGCGCCCAACAGCAGGTAGCGCAGCACGAGCAGCCACATAACGCGCCTCCGCAGGCCGCGGCCGCCCGGGCCCAGCGAGACCGTAAGGTGATGCAGCCACCGGAAGTTGGCGAGCGAGGCGAGCGCGCCGGCCAGGAAACCGGCCCCGTGGCGCCAGGAAAACAGAAGCCAGGCCGCCAGCGCCCCCCCAAGGCCGAGCAACAACATCGCCAGGCGGATGCGCCCCATGGCGCGGTCGAAGTGCAGTTCATCCGTTGTCAGCGCCGCTCGTGTCATGCAGAACCTTCCGGATCAGTTGCACCAATCCCGCCGCAATGCCCAGCAGCAGGAATACGACCTTCAGGAACGACGTGCCCAGGGCCCGGTCCAGCAGGTATCCGATCCCGTAGCCGGCCAGCGTGGCTGCCGGCAGCAGGAAGGCGAGCGAGGTGTACTCCCCCACCAGCACGTAGAAGCTGCGCCGCCGCGTTGGCACCTGATCTGAGTCTACTCGCCGGCGGCCGGATTGCGCAGCTCCCCCAGCCCCTCGACGCGGATCGCAACCTCGTCGCCGGGCTTGAGGTACACCGGCGGCGTGCGCACGAATCCCACCCCGGCGGGGGTGCCCGTCGAGACCACGTCGCCCGGCTCCAGCGTGAACACGCTCGAAAGGAAGGCCACCAGCTCGGGGATTCCGAAGATCAGGTTCCGCGTGTTGGAACTCTGCATGAGCCGGCCGTTGAGCTCGAGCGATATGTCGAGGCTGTGCGGGTCGGCCACCTCGTCCGCCGTGGTCAGATACGGCCCCATTGGCGCGAAGGTGTCGAAGGTCTTGCCCATGAGCCACTGGGTGGTGGCCATCTGGTAGTCCCGGGCGCTGACGTCGTTGATGATGGTGTAACCGAAGACGTGATCACGCCAGGCGGCGGCTTCAATGTGGCGGCCGCCCTTGCCGATGACGAAGGCGAACTCGGCCTCGTAGTCGGGCCTGGTGGAGGAACGCGGGAGGATTATTTCGTCGCCCGGGCCGATGACGGCGGTGGGGAACTTGCAGAATATGGTCGGCGTGGCGGGGATCTGCATCCCGGTCTCTTCGGCGTGGTCCCGGTAGTTGAGCCCCACGCAGATCAGCTTCGGCGGCCTGGGTATGGGCGCCATGAGCCGCACTCCGGCCAGCGGCGCCACAGCGGCAGCCGGCGGCCGCCAGCAGAAGGCATCGACAGCCGCCAGCGCCTCGGGGCCGCCGCGGATGATCGAATGAATGTCGGGGAATCCGGCTTCGGCGAGGCTCACCACCTGCTCGCCGCGGACGGCGCCTGCTTCCGGCCCGGAGCCGCCCCGGCGAAAGGTTGCCAAACGCATGAGAACCAGCGCAGGGGGGAGCGGCTATCTAACGGCCTTCTGGATCCTGCCGCTCTTAATGCAGCTCGTGCAGACGCGCAGCCGCCTGGCTGCTCCGTTGACCACGGCGCGAACCGGCTGAAGATTGACGTTCCAGCGCCGCTTGGTCAGGTTGTGAGCATGGCTGATCCGGTGCCCGAAGGAGGGGCCGCGGCCGCAGATCTCGCAAACTCTTGCCATGAATGAGGTTTCCTCTCTGTTGAGTGGAGAACCCAATTCTAGCAGCCTCGCCGAGCCGCGCGCAAGCCGGCCTGCCCCATGACTGCCACGGCTCTCCAGCAGCAGATGACCCCTCATCTATACTGTTTCATGCGCGAATCGCGCCGGAGGACAACGTCATGAAACGGAGACAGGTTTTGGGGTTGGCGGCGGGCCTGGTGTCCGCGCGCCAAGTGCAGGCGCAGGAACAGGCGGCGCGGGCCACGCGCGGCATGCCGTCGCCTCTCATCAAGGACCTCAGCGTCATTAACTGCCAGCCGGCAGGGGTGCGGCTGACCGTGGTCAAAGTCACCACCGACCAGCCCGGCCTCTACGGCTACGGCTGCGCCACCTTCACTCAGCGCGCCGACCTGATCGCCCCGGCCGTGGAGCGGTACCTGAAGCCGCTTCTGGTTGGCCGGCCGGCGGACCGCATCGACGACACCTGGCAGATGATGTACAACAGCTCCTACTGGCGCAACGGCCCCGTGCTGAACAACGCCATGAGCGGCGTGGACCAGGCGCTATGGGACATCAAGGGCAGGCAGGCCGGGATGCCCGTCTACCAGTTGCTCGGCGGCAAGTGCCGTGAGGCGGCTGCCAGTTACACCAGCGTCGGCGGAGCCGAGATTTCGCAAATTGTCGACGGGGCGCGCAAGGCCATGGCGGAGGGCTACCGTTTTATCCGGCTCCAGATCAGCGTGCCGGGCATGTCGGCCTATGGCGCGGGCGGCGGGGCGGAAGGCGCCAAGGTGCAGGCGCTGCACAAGGACCCCGTGTTTGAGCCCGGGGCCTACATCCGGCGCACCATCCCCATGTTGGCGGAGGCCCGCAGGCAGTTGGGCGACGACATCGAGCTGCTGCACGACATTCACGAGCGGGTCTCGCCGCGCGAGGGCATCCAGTTCGCCAAGGAAGTGGAGCCGATCAGACTCTTCTTCCTGGAGGACCCCTTCTCGCCCGAGGACATCGCCTACTTCCGGCAGCTTCGCGAGCAATGCAACACGCCCATTGCCATGGGCGAGCTGTTCAACAGTCCGCACGAGTGGACCACGCTCATCACGGAGCGGCTGATCGACTACATCCGCATCCACATCTCGCAAGCCGGCGGCTTGACGCCGTGCCGCAAGATCGCCGTTCTGGGCGAGCTGCACAACGTGAAGACCGCCTGGCACGGGCCGGGCGACGTGTCGCCCGTGGGCCACATGTGCAACCTGCACCTGAGCCTGGCGGCCTACAACTTCGGCGTGCAGGAAGGCGGCCGAATCCGCGGCGTGGAGGCGGAGATCTTCAAGGGCTCGGAGACCTTCAAGAACGGCTACCTCTATGCCAACGATTCTCCGGGCTGGGGCATCGAAGTGGACGAGAAGCTGGCCGCCAAGTACCCGTTCCGCATGGACGGCCAGCGCGGTGCGCTCAACGGCGGCTGGGGCGTCATCCGCCGCCTCGACGGCACGGTAATCAAGCAGTAGCGGCCGCCCTTTCTGGTTGCAAGTTCCAGGGCCTTGGCCAGATCGGGTTCGGGCAGTCCTTTGGACGCGGTGGCGGTGTGGGACTTAGCTCTGCCGCCGTCGCCGCACCTTCTCCACGTCTTATACAGCCTCTCGAGCTCCTCCGCCATCTCCTTGGCGGCGCGGACGGCGCACATGCACTCTTCCGCCTTGGGGTCGTCATGGACCCTTCCGCAGCCCCTTGAGGGCCTCGGCTCAGGAGGGCATGATTTCTTCTCGGATCGGGTCGAAGTTGATGCGGCGCTTCTCCATGTAGGAGATGTTGCCGAGGTGCGAGGCCTGCGCCGAGCGGTGGCCGGCCAGCACGTCCCCAGTCGGAAGCTGGCGCGACTTGATGCAATCCAGGAAGTTCTGGATGTGATCGAGGTCGAGGTTCGACTGGGCCTTGACGATGGTCGGTTGCGCGCCTTTCCCTGCCGGATGGAACTCGTAGCGGCTTCGGTCAATCCAGAGGCGGCCCTGGGTGCCGCAAAACTCCTGCGCCGCGCCGGTGATTCCCGGAACCAGGGTGGCTTCAAACGTCGCCGTGAACCCGGCGGGATACTCAAGCAGGACGTTGATGGTGTCGGGAGCCGTGCGGCCGTCCTTGTAGTGGTAGACGCCGCCGGCGGCCTGCGCCGAAGTCGGGATGTCCGAGCCCATGAACATATGCACCACGTCCAGCCAGTGAGTGAAAAGGTCCGTCACCTGCCCGCCGCCGAAGTCCAGGTAGGCGCGCCAGTTGAAGTACTGCTGAGGATCGTAGTCGCGCCACCGCACGGGACCCAGGAAGTGCGCCCAGTCCAGGTTGTCGGGCTGCTTCTGTAGCGCTTCGGGGGCCCTTCGCAGGTGGTACGTGTTACCGTGCCACCAGGTGCGGCACAGGGTGATTTTGCCGAGCTTTCCCGAGTCGATGTACTCGCGCTTGGCCTCAATGTAGTGCTTGCCGGAACGCTGCTGCATGCCGACCTGGCAGATGCGCTTGTTGGTGCGCGTGGCCTTGACGATGGGAGGGCCTTCCTCAATGAGGCGCGTAAGCGGCTTCTCCACGTAGACGTCCTTGCCCGCGTTCAGCGCGTCGATGGTGATGATGGTGTGCCAGTGGTCGGGAACGCAGATGAGGGCGGCGTCCACGTCCTTCATATCGAGCAGCCTGCGGTGGTCGCTGAAGGTCTTGACGCTGGCGGCGCCGGCGGCGCTGCTGGCGCGGTCGATGTTGGCGGCATAGACGTCGCACAGGGCCGTCACGTCCACCGAACCGGTCTTTATGAAACCACCCATGACGCCCCGGCCGCGGTCGCCGCAGCCGATCAGTCCAAGCTGCACCCGTTCGTTGGCGCCGAGGATCCGGCTGTAGGAAGCGGCCGCGATTCCCACGGCGCCGAGAAACAGCCTGCGGCTTGTCCTGTGAGCATGATTCTGATTCATTGAAACGATCCTCCTTCTTAACGCACGATGATCGGGCGCAACGGACGAATGTACATGTTGCGGTACGCCACCGGGCCGTGGTCCCCCTGCAACATGAGGGGGTTGGCGGGAGCCTCAGGATGGTTCATGGCGGCCCTGGTGGGGCCGTCCACCTCCACGCCCGTCTGGACGGAGAGGCCGTTGTGCAGCACCCGAACAAACCTGGCGTTCTCTGTCTTGCGGCCTGCGTCGTCTTGTTGATCCAGCGGTGATAGATCGCTCCGCAGTCGGAGGACGTCATCGGTTCGGTCGAGCCCCAACTGTCGAAGATCTGCACCTCGTACAAACCATGGAGGTATACGCCGGAATTGGACCCCTTGGCGATCATGAACTCCAGGTATAGCTCGACGTCCCCGAACTTCTCACCGCTCACCAGGTTGACGGTGCGGCCCCCGGGGCCGTTCAGGATGACGCCGCCGGGCGCGGGCCCGGGCGCCGCGCTGAGGCGCGTGGGCCCCAGCAGCCGCTCCCAGAGGATGGCGGTGGTGGTCAGCCACTCGTTCTTGGCCGTGCCCTGCCCGTGCCAGCCGGCCAGGTCCTTGCCGTTGAGCAGCGGGGTCCACCCGTCCTCCAGCAGGTAGGGCGCGTCGCCGTGCATATCGCCGTCGTTCAGCGACGGCCGCCGCTGGCCCGCCAGCGGCAGGACGAGCAGCAACATCAGGGCCACCAGTGCCGCGGTCTTCTTTGTCATAGGGTTACTCCTGAAAGCATAGTGGGCCGCCGCCGGCGGCGCAAGCGGCAGCCGGGCGCCTGCCGGCTGCTATACTTCTGGTTCTGTGTTCCATCAAGTCGAGCAAAGCATAGCCGAGAGTGTCTCCGCGCACCTGAAGGCGCGGTACGGAGACGAGGCTGAGGCCGTTCTGGAATCCCCCAAGGAGCCGCGCTTCGGCGAGTTGAGCCTGGTTTCGGCCTTCCAGCTTGCGCGGCGGCTCCGAAAAGCGCCGCGCCAGATAGCGGCGGAAATCACGGCGGAGATGCCGAAGCCTGAAGGCGTGGAGTCGCTGGAGGTCGCCGGCGGGGGATTCATCAACATCCGGCTGGACCGGGGCCGCTACGGCGCGGCTCTGCTTGCGGAGCCTGCCGCGGCGCAGGCCGGCGCGGCGGCCGGGAAGATAATCGTCGAGCACACCAACATCAACCCCAACAAGGCGGCGCACATCGGCCACCTGCGCAACGCCGTTCTGGGCGACACCTTCGTGCGCATGCTGCGCGCCTCGGGCCGGCGCGTAGAGACGCAGAACTACATCGACAACACGGGCGTGCAGGTGGCCGACGTGGTGGTGGGGTTTCACCACCTGGAGCACAAGTCGCCGGCCGATGTGGCCCGCCTGATCGCCGACCCCGCCGTGCGCTTCGACTACCTGTGCTGGGACCTCTATGCGCGCGTCTCGTCGCACTACCAGGGCAACGCCGGGGCGCTCGCCTGGCGCGAGGAGGCCCTGCACGCGATCGAAGCCGGAGAGGGCGAGATGGCGGAGTTGGCGCGCATGGTGGCGGACGCCGTTACCGGCTGCCATCTCCGCACCATGCTGCGGCTGGGCGTGGAGTACGACCTGCTGCCGCGCGAAAGCGAGATCCTGCACCTGAAGTTCTGGGCCGCCGCCTTCGATCTGCTGAAGGAGCGCAGGGCGATCCATCTCCAGGCCGAGGGCAAGAACACCGGCTGCTGGGTGATGCCCGCCTCGGCCTTCTCCGAGTCCGAAGGGGAGGACGTGGACAAGGTGATCGTGCGCTCCAACGGCACGGTGACTTACGTCGGCAAGGACATCGCCTATCAGCTCTGGAAGTTCGGTTTGCTCGGCAAGGACTTCCACTACCGGCCCTGGATGCGGTATCCGGACGGGCGGGATCTGTGGGTCACGGCGGATCAGCCCTCCGGACATGACGCCCCGCCGTTCGGAAACGGCGCGCATGTCTACAACGTGATCGACTCGCGGCAGAGCTACTTGCAGGACGTGGTCGTGGCCGGACTGCGCGCGCTGGGCTACCACGAGCAGGCCGCCCGGTCGATTCACTTCTCCTACGAGATGGTGGCGCTGTCGCCGCGCACCTGCGTGGAACTGGGCATTCCGCTGTCGGAGGAAGACAGACAACGTCCTTACGTCGAGGTCTCCGGGCGCAAGGGCCTGGGCGTGAAGGCCGACGACCTGATCGACAAGCTCATCGAGAAGGCGCGCGATGAAGTGGACTCCAGGCACCCGGAAGCGCCCGCGCCCGAGCGGCAGCGCGTCGCCGAGCAGATCGCCACCGGCGCCCTGCGTTATTTCATGCTGAAGTACACGCGCAACGCCGTCATCGCCTTCGACATGCAGGAAGCCCTGAGTTTCGAGGGGGAAACCGGACCTTACGTGCAGTACGCCGCCGTGCGCGCGCGCAACATCCTGCGGAAGCTCGGGGAAAGAGGCGAGAGCCTTCCCGATTTCGCCCGCGAACTGGATGCCGGGGCCATGCAGCGGCAGCTAGCCTCGGAGGACTTCTGGCAGATCGTGCTGGCGGTGTCCAAGGCCGATAGCGCCGTCGAGCGGGCCATCGCCTCAGGCGAGCCTAGCCACGTGGCCCGCTACGCCTTCCAGCTCGCGCAGGGTTTCAACCGCTTCTACCACGAGTACCCTGTACTGCACGAAACCGGCCGCGAGCAGCGGGTGTTCCGGCTGTGGCTGACCGGCTACTTCAGCCGCGAACTGGACCGGACGCTGGCGGTGCTTGGAATTGACGTGCCGGAGTATATGTAGGTGCGCGCTGCCGCCGTGCCCGCGAGGGTTAGGATAGACAGGGAGGCAATCACGTATGTCCACCAGGAACTCATTCAGCGCGGAGTCGTCGCTGCGCGTCGGTGACGCGTCCTACCGCATTCACAGGCTGAGCGCTCTCGGCGACCTCACGCGCCTGCCGTTCTCGATCAAGGTGCTGCTGGAGAACCTGCTTCGGAACGAGGACGGGCAGACCGTCAAGGCCGCCGACATCGAGTACGTCGCCGGGTGGAACGGGCAGCCCGAGCCGCGCGAGATCAGCTTCATGCCCGCCCGCGTGCTGCTCCAGGATTTCACGGGCGTTCCCGTGGTGGTGGACCTGGCGGCGATGCGCGACGCACTGGAGGCCGCGGGCGCCGATCCGGCGCGCGCCAGCCCTCTGCTGCCGGCGGACCTGGTGATCGACCACTCGGTGCAGGTCGACAAGTACGGATCGCCCGACGCCTTCCAGGCCAACGCCCTGCTCGAGTTCGAGCGCAACCGGGAGCGTTACGCGTTCCTGCGCTGGGGCCAGTCGGCGTTCCGGAACTTCCGGGTGGTGCCTCCGGAGACGGGCATCATACACCAGGTGAACCTGGAGTACCTGTCGCCCGTGGTGTTCCAGGAGCCCTGGAACGGCTCGGCCAAGGCCTATCCGGACACGGTGGTGGGCACGGACTCGCACACGACGATGATCAACGGCCTGGGCGTCGTCGGCTGGGGCGTGGGTGGCATCGAGGCCGAGGCCTGCATGCTGGGCCAGCCCGTTTCCATGCTGCTGCCTCCCGTGGTGGGCTTCCGGCTGTACGGGCAGCTCAGGGAAGGCGTCACCGCTACCGACCTGGTGCTCACAGTTACCCAGATGCTTCGCAAGAAGGGAGTGGTGGGCAAGTTCGTCGAGTATTACGGAGACGGGCTGAGCGCGCTGAGCCTGGCGGACCGGGCCACAGTCGCCAACATGGGGCCGGAGTACGGAGCCACCATCGGTTTCTTCCCGGTCGACGACGAGACGCTGCGCTACCTGCGCCTCACGCACCGCCCGCCGGAGGTGATCGCCCTGGTCGAAGCCTATACCAAGGAACAGGGCCTGTTTCGGACCGGCGGCATGCCGGAACCGCTGTACTCGGACAGGCTGGAGCTGGACCTGGCCACGGTGGTCCCCTCGCTGGCGGGCCCAAAGCGGCCGCAGGACCGCATCGAACTGCCCGACGTCAGGAAGAGCTTCCTCACCGCTCTCGGAACCGCGCAGCGGTCCGCCACCGTCACGGTCAACGGCAAGACCGGAAACATGAAGGATGGAGCGGTGGCCATCGCGGCCATCACCAGTTGCACAAACACGTCGAATCCGGATGTGCTGATCGCCGCCGGCCTGGTGGCCAAGAAGGCTGTCGAGCGAGGCCTCACCCCAGCGCCGTGGGTGAAGACCAGCCTGGCGCCCGGATCCAAGGTGGTGATGGACTACCTCCAGGAGGCGGGCCTGCTGACCTACCTTGAGCAGCTCGGATTCCACCTGGTGGGCTACGGTTGCACAACCTGCATCGGCAACAGCGGGCCCCTGCCGGAGCAGGTGGCCCAGGCCGTCCAGAAGGAGAAGCTGCTGGTGGCCAGCGTTCTGAGCGGAAACCGTAACTTCGAAGGCCGCGTGAACGCGCTCGTGAAAGCGAACTACCTCGCTTCTCCCCCGCTGGTGGTGGCTTACGCGCTGGCGGGCGGCGTGGACGTAGATCTTCAGAACGAGCCGCTCGGCAGGGGGAGCGACGGCCAGCCGGTCTACCTGCGCGACATCTGGCCTGCCGACGCGGAGGTGCGGGCGGTGGCGAGCCAGTTCGTGCGCGAGGACCTGTTCCGCAAACAGTATGCGGAAGTCTTCCAGGGCGACGCGCAGTGGAACGCCATCCAGGTGCCGGCCGGATCGCAGTACGCCTGGGACGCGAAATCCACTTATATCAAGAGGCCTCCGTACTTCGACCGGATGGCCGATCCTTCAAAGCCGCTCGATGACATGGTGGGCATGCGCGCGCTGGCCATGCTGGGGGACTCGGTGACCACGGACCACATCTCGCCGGCGGGCTCCATCGCCGCGGACAGCCCGGCGGGCAAGTACCTCATCAGTCTCGGAGTGCAGCCAAAGGACTTCAACTCCTACGGCGCGCGACGCGGCAACCATGAAGTGATGGTGCGCGGGACGCTCGCCAACATCCGTCTCCGCAACCAGCTCGCGCCCGGGACCGAGGGAGGCTGGACGATACACGCGCCGTCGGGCGAGCAGATGTCCATCTACGACGCCGCCATGCGCTACCGGCAGGACGGAGTGGGGCTGGTCATCCTGGCGGGCAAGGAGTACGGGTCGGGTTCGTCGCGGGACTGGGCCGC
>JBBITL010000026.1:0-20732 GCA_037440765.1 Solibacteraceae bacterium | reverse complement strand
AGGGGGTGGCGCTCTTGGGCGTGCGGGCGGTGATCGCGGAAAGCTACGAGCGCATTCACCGCTCGAACCTGGTCGGCATGGGTGTGCTGCCGCTGGAGTTCCTGCCGGGCCAGAACCGGGAGACGGAGGGGCTCACCGGGAAGGAGACATACTCGGTGACCGGTGTATCCCAGGCCGTGGGCGGCTCGCGGCGGGCGAGTGTTGCAGCCGTGGCGGATGACGGCTCCCGCAAGGAGTTCGAGGTGGCGGTGCGCGTGGACACTCCGCGGGAGGCCGACTACTACCGCTTCGGCGGCATTCTGCCCTATGTGTTGAATCAACTGGCGAGGGATTGAAGCCGGCGCCGTTCCTGGTTTCGGGAGAGGTCGCAGTCCCCCAGGGTAGGAATTACCCGGCGGTGTGTTGTTCCGCCTCTCAGCGGCCAGCGCGCGGGGAGGAAGAGAGCATTGAAAGGAAAAGTCCAAGCACCACCAGCGCTGCTATGACCGCCGTGAGCGTCATGCCACACCCCCTTCCTCATATCGGCGTTGAGCAATCCGAGTGCCACATCCACGCAAGGATTTCGCCAGGCTGACGGCGGATTCTGGGGGCGGCAGCGGGTTGACAACCGGCAGGCGCTTCGGTATAGTGCTTAACGTACTTATCTACCAACGGCTTGTCGGTGGAACCTCGCGAAACACCATGCGTCCGTCGTGACGGGGAACGGATGTGCCACTCCAATATCGGCATGCCTGCCGCGTCGGGTGAAAGGTGCTCGGGTGGTGACCTGCAAGCCCCGCGGTTAGGTTCCCGACCTGGAGACACGGTCATGGCCAGCAACCCGGAGGATGGGCGGAAGAAGCCGCCGGCGCCGCCCGAGATGACGGACTACGAGCAGCTAATCGACGACTACAGCCACTTCGCGCCGCCCGCCGAGGGCGAGTTGCTCGAAGGTCATGTGCTCAAGGTCACGCCCACCGAGGTGATCGTCGATGTGGGGTATAAGTCCGAGGGCCTGGTCCCCATCGCTCAGTTTGTCCAGCCCGACGGGTCCATCCAGGTGCATCCCGGCGACACCATCGACGTGGTGATAGACCGCCGGGGCGGAGAACCCGAGGGCTACATCCTGCTTTCCCACGAGCGCGCCACCCGCCTGCGCGCCTGGGACACGCTCGAGAAAGCATACCGGGAGCATCTGATGGTCTCCGGGCGGGTGCTCGGGCGGATCAAGGGCGGCCTGGCCGTGGACGTGGGCGTCAAGGCGTTCATGCCCAGCTCCCACGCCGACGTGCGGCCGGTTCACAACCTGGACGCGCTGATCGGGCAGGATATCGCGGTACGTATTGTCAAGCTTAACCGCCGCCGCGGCAACGTTGTGGTGTCCCGCAAACTGGCGGTGGAGGAAGAACAGCATGTCCGGAAGGGCGCCGTGCTCGCCGCCTTGCACGAGGGGGCGCTGGTCACCGGAGTAGTGAAGGGCCTCACCGATTACGGCGCCTTCGTGGACCTGGGAGGAATCGACGGACTGCTGCACGTCAGCGACATCTCGCACGGCCGGGTGGGCCACCCGTCAGAGGTGCTGCACGTGGGAGACGAGATCACCGTCCGGGTGCTCAAGTTCGACCGGGAAAGGGAGCGAATCTCGCTCGGATTGAAGCAGGCCCGGCCGGACCCCTGGGAGCGCGTCAGCGAGCGGTATCCGATAGACGGCCGCGTCATCGGCCGGGTGGTCAGCATCACCGACTACGGCGCTTTCGTGGAGCTGGAGCCGGGCGTGGAGGGGCTGATACATGTCTCCGAGATGACCTGGTCGCGGCGGCTGAAGCACCCTTCCAAGCTGGTCAAGGTGGGAGACCAGGTGGAGGCGGTTACCCTCGGGGTGCAGGAGAAGGACCGCCGCATCTCGCTCGGCATCAAGCAGCTCGAGCCCGACCCGTGGACCACGGTCGAGTCGCGCTACAGCGTCGGCTCGGTGGTGGAGGGCCGCGTGCGGAAACTGACGGACTTCGGGGCCTTCGTCGAGATCGAGGAGGGCATCGACGGGCTGGTGCACGTCTCTGATCTCTCCTGGACCCGGCGCGTCAAGAACCCGGCCGAGGTGCTCAAGAAGGGACAGGTGGTTCAGGCGGTGATTCTGAGCATCGACTCGTCCGGCCGCCGCCTCTCGCTGGGGGTGAAGCAGCTTCAGCCCGACGCCTGGGAGACCTTCTTCCGTTCCCACCAGGTTGGAGACGTGGTGCGCGGCAGCGTCAGCCGGGCCGCCAGTTTCGGGGTCTTCGTGGAACTCGCGCCGGGGGTCGAGGCGCTGTGCCACAACTCCGAGATCCCGGGCTCGGCCGAGCGAGGGCGGAACGAGCCGGCGCTTGCTATCGGGCAGGAGATGGAATTCAAGATCATCCGCCTGAACGAGGCGGAGAAGAAGATCGGTCTCAGCTTGCAGGCCGTTACGGACGACGAAGAGCGGAGCCGCCTGGAGGACTACCAACGACAGGCCACGGCCGCTACCATGACGATTGAGGAGGCGATGCACCTGAAAGGGCAGGGTGAGCCTCGCTCGTGAGGCCGGGTGACGGCCGGGGCCGGGAGTCAGCCAGGGAGAATAGATAATGACGAAAGCGGAACTTATAGATGAGGTCTCGCGGGTGGTGGAGTTGACGCGCAAGGAGTCCGAGGTTGTTGTGGAGGCCGTCTTCGAGAGCATTGTCCGTTCACTGCGCGGCGGTGACAAGATCGAGATCCGCGGCTTCGGCAGCTTCCGGACGCGGGACAGGAAGGCCCGCGTCGGCCGCAATCCGAAAACCGGCGCGCGGGTGGAGGTTCCCTCCAAGCGCATCCCGTACTTCAAGCCCAGCAAGGAGTTGAAGGACCTGGTGAACGAGGATGGCGGCGAGCCGGCTCCGGCGCCCTCGGGCGCCGAGGCGCCCCCTGCGGCCGCCCCTCCATTCTGACGGCCGCGGCCATCCGTTGACGGGCATGGATCGCCTCTGGAGCCCCTGGCGGTACGGGTACGTCAGCCAGGCTAGTCAATCAGACCCGTGCATCTTCTGCGAGAAGGCCTCCCAGGACCGCGACCGCGAGAACTTCATCGTCCACCGGGGGCGGTTGAACTTCGTTCTGCTGAACCTGTACCCTTACACCTCCGGCCACCTGATGATCGCCCCATATGAGCACAAGGCCGCGCTGGAGGAACTGCCGGAGGAGACGCTTCACGAGATGATCTCTCTGGCCCGCTGCTCCGAGAGGCACTTCAAGGCTCTCTACAAGCCGAAGGGGATAAACATCGGCATGAACGTGGGCGAGTGCGCCGGAGCCGGCGTGGCGGGACACATCCACATGCACGTGCTCCCGCGCTGGCCGGCGGACGCGAACTTCATGACCACCATCGGCGAGACCCGCGTGCTGCCGGAGACGCTCGAGGTCACGCACGAAAGGCTGGTCGCCAGGTTCCGGCAGGAATCGTTATAATGGAAGATCCGCCCGGCGCAGCGGCGGTTGAAGGTACGTATGTTCCTGAGCGTACATGAGATGGAGCTGCGGAAGGTCCGGTTTGATGAGGTCTTCCCGCCGGGGAAGATCCAGTTCCTGGATCCGAAGCTCCGGCAGGCGGGACCGCTCGAGGCTGCCGGAACCGCCGAGTTGCTGCCGCATACCGGAGGGGAGATCCGGATTCAGGGGCGTCTGGCGGTGGGGATGGAAGCGGAGTGCGACATCTGCCTGGACGTGACCGGCTACCCGGTGGAGCTGGATTTCGATCTGTTCTACGAGCCCGCCCGGAGCGGGCCGGGCAGAGAGGAAGTGGCCCTGCGGACCGAGGATAGCGAGGTTGACTTCTACGAGGGCGATGGACTGGAATTAGAGGACGTGCTGAGGGAGCAGGTACTGCTCGCCCTGCCGATGCAGCGCACCTGCCGGCAGAGTTGCCAGGGCATCTGTCCGGTGTGCGGCGCCAACCGGAACCGGGCACAGTGCGGCTGCCGGCAAGAGGCGCCCGACGACCGCTGGGCCGGCCTGCGGGAGTTTTAAGACCGGCGAGGCCACACGCCGCCGGAAGCAGCGAAAAGGAAATTATTGTATGCCGAATCCGAAGAGAAGACACTCGAAGCGGCGAACAGCCACCCGGCGCGCCCATGATCACCTGCGCCCGCCCGGCCTGTCCGAGTGCCCCAACTGCCACGAGCAGAAGTTGCCGCACCGGGTGTGCCCGCACTGCGGCATGTACAAAGGCCGTGAAGTGATCGAAGTGGCCGAGCAGTAGACTGATCCGGCGACAAAGGGGCGGCTCCCTTCCATGATCACGATCGCAGTGGACGCGATGGGCGGCGACCACGCCCCCAAGGCCGAGGTCGAAGGCGCCATTCGCGCTGCCAGGGCTTACGACGTGAATGTCATCCTGGTCGGGCAGGAGCCGCTCATCCGCGAGGAGCTTCAGCGGCACGAGAACTCCCGGTCGCTTCCCATTCAGGTCGTCCACGCCAGCGAACGAGTCGGTATGGAGGACAGCGCCGCCAGGGCGGTGCGGGGCAAGCGCGACAGCTCGATCCGCGTGGCCTGCCGTTTGGTGCGCGACGGCGCCGCCGAGGGGCTGGTCTCGGCGGGGAACACCGGCGCGGTCATGGTCACCGCCAAACTGGTGCAGGGGATGCTGCCCGGCGTCGACCGGCCCGCGCTGGCCTCGGCTTTCCCCACGCTCACGGGCCGGCCGGCGGTCATGGTGGACGTCGGCGCCAACGTGGACTGCACGCCGCGCATGCTCGGCCAGTTCGCCGTCATGGGGGAAATCTACGCCCGGGTCATCCTTCACACCGAGAGCCCGCGCGTGGGCCTGCTATCGATCGGCGAGGAGGAACACAAGGGCAACGATTTGACCCGCAAGGCCTATGCGACGCTCAAGTCGCTGCCGCTCAACTTCATCGGTAACGTCGAGGGCCGGGATCTTTACAGCGGCCAGACCGACGTAATCGTCTGCGACGGCTTCATCGGCAACGTTGCCCTCAAGGTGAGCGAGGGCCTGGTGGACGTCATCAAGCACATGCTCCAGCGCTCGCTCAAGGCCACCATCGCGGGCCAGATCGGCTACGTGCTCGCCAGCCGGGCCTTCGCGGACTTCAAGAAGCGGCTGGACTACTCCGAGTACGGTGGCGCGCCGCTGCTGGGCGTCCGCGGAGTCTGCATCATCTGCCATGGCCGGTCGAACGCCAACGCCATCAAGAACGCCATCCGCGTGGCGGCGCAGTTCTCCAGCGGCCACATCAACGACCGGATCGAGCGCGAGGTCCAGCGCTGGTCCTCAACGTCCCTGGCGGCGGCTCAGGCCGACTGAGACTGACGTGCTGCGCACCGCGGCTGCTCTGATCTGGCTGCTGCCGGCGGCCTTCGGGCAGAGGCCCGACCCGGTGCAGTGGTCTCTCACCCTGGACGCCGCCGCGGCGGCTCCCGGCGCCCGCGCCTCCGGCCGGCTGGCTGCCCGCATCGAGCCAGGCTGGCACCTGTATTCGCTCACCACACCCAAGGGACCCATACCTACGACGGTCCGGCTGCTGGACAACCCGCAGGTCGCCTCCTGGGAAATTCACCAGCCGAAGCCGTCCGTTCGCTTTGACCCTAACTTTCAGTTGGACACGGAGACCTTCGACGATGAAGCCGTCTTCTACATGGTCTTCGAGTTGGACAAGGCGGCGGCCGGCCCCGTGGAGATCGCCGTTCAGGTGCGCTACCAGGCCTGCGACGAGAAGCAGTGCCTGCTGCCGGTGCGCAAGACGGCCACCGCCACGCTCCGGGCCGATCCCGCGGCGCCGCCCGCAGTGTTGTCCGTGCCCGCCGGCTACACGCGCTTCCAGCCGGGAGACGCCCTTGCGCCTTCGCCCGCGCCGGCGAACCGGTCCAGCGGTCAGGTCCAGGGGCTGGGGGCGTTTCTGATCATCGCCTTCGGGCTCGGCCTGGCGGCGGTGTTCACTCCGTGCGTCTTCCCCATGATCCCGATTACGGTCAGTTTCTTCCTGAACCGGCAGGCAGGCTCGCGAGGCGGCGGCATATTTCAGGCCCTGGTTTTCTGCCTGGGGATCATCGTTCTTTTCTCCGGTCTGGGTCTGATCACAACCGCGATGCTGGGGCCGTTCGGGACCATTCAGCTAGCCTCAAGCCCCTGGGTGAATGGATTCATCGGGCTGGTGTTCCTGGTATTCGCGCTGAGCCTGCTCGGCGCCTTCGAGATCACTGTTCCTTCAAGCGTGCTGACGCGCATGGACGGCGCCTCCCGGCGCGGCGGCATCGCCGGAACGCTCCTGATGGGACTGACCTTCTCGCTTACCGCTTTCGCCTGTGTCGGTCCGTTCGTCGGCACGCTGCTGGCGGGCTCGATCTCGGCCGGAGGAGCGCGGCCGCTGGCCGGGATGGCGGCTTTCGCCACGGGGCTGGCGCTGCCGTTCTTCCTGCTGGCTGCGTTTCCCTCCTACCTGGGCCGGCTGCCCAAAAGCGGCGACTGGATGAGCCGGGTCAAGGTGGTGCTGGGCTTCGTAATCCTGGCCGCGATGCTGAAGTACCTGAGCAACGTGGACGCGGTGCTTCAGTGGAATCTCATCACGCGCGAGAGGTTCCTGGCCGCCTGGGTGGTGCTGTTCTCGCTGGCGGGCCTCTACCTGCTCGGCTTGCTGCGTCTGGAAGGCGTGCGCGCCGGCGACCGGCTGGGCGTGGGGCGGCTGATCATCGGAGGCGCTCTGCTGGCTTTCGCGCTCAGCCTGTTGCCGGGCATGTTCGGCCGGGGGCTGGGCGAACTGGACGCGTACGTGCCGCTGGCGGCGGGCAGGGAAGAGGTTTGGATCAAGAACGACTACCAGCGGGCTCTCACGCGCGCCCGCGCCGAGGGCAAGCGGCTGTTCCTGAATTTCACCGGCTACGCCTGCACCAACTGTCACTGGATGAAGGCCAACATGTTCCCGCGGCCGGAGATCGCCGCAGCGCTGGCAGGTTACGTCCTGGTGGAGTTGTACACCGACGGCACCGACGCCGCCTCCGAGGAGAATCAGAAGATCCTGACCGAGCGGTTCTCCACCGTGGCCATCCCTTACTACGCCATCCTGGATTCCAACGAGAGGACGGTCGCCAGCTTCGCCGGGCTGACCAGGGATCCGGCCGAGTTCCTGGCCTTCCTGTCCGCTCCTTGACGTTCGCGGCCCGGCGCCGGCACCGAACTTCGAGCGCGCCCTGCCGGAGCGGACCGCGAGCATGAGCGAGCGGCGAGACCCGGCGGCGTGACCCCCGGTCACTTTTCCCGCAACAATCCGGCGGTGCAGGCCACTACCTCTGCGTAAATGAAAGCGCTGATTCTCTTTCTGCTGCCGGCTTGCCTGGCGGCGCAGGGGCTCAGGGTTCGCGCCGTCGAGTCCGGCGGACCGGTGCACGTCACCGGCAGCCGCACCTCCTCGCCGCTGATGGTGGAGGTGACCGACGAAAACGGAGCCCCTGTCCCTGGCGCCACGGTCAGCTTCGTGCTGCCACCTTCCGGCCCCGGCGGAACGTTCCCGAACGGACTGACTACCGATGTTGTGGTCGCCGGCGCCGACGGACGGGCCGCGGCCTCCAGCGTGCGCTGGAGCCAGACGCCGGGCGCCTTCGAAATCCGGGTGACGGCGAGCAATGGCGGGCTGCGGGCCTCCATGGTGTCGCCCCGCCGCCTGTTGCCCCCGGCCGACGGCATGCCGGCCGCCGAAAGCTCCGGCAGGCGCAGGCTGATCCTTCTCGTCGCCGGTGCGGCCGCAGGGTCGGTGGCCGCGGGCCTGGCCGTGGGCCGCCGGAGTTCCGGCGCCGGCTCACCGCCGGCGGGGCAGACGGTGAGCATCGGCGTGCCGGTCATCACCGTCGGGGGTCCGGGATGACCCGTGGTCTGATCCTGGCCGCATCTGGCCTGGGCGTTCTCTGGGCGCAGTCGGGGCTCGGTCCCCCGCTGGCCGGCTACGCTCGGGACGCCGCCGGCGCTCTGCGTCCCATCTACGGCGTCTTCGGCAGCCTGGTGGCCGGGGAGCCCGTCGCCCGCGGGGTCGAGGCGGCGTTTTTCTCGGGCCAGGCCGGCCTGGCCCGGACCGCACGGGGACTCTGGGCCTTCGATGCTCAGGGCGGGCTTCTGGGGCGCGTGCGCGCCCCCCGGCGCGGGATGCCCATACTGGCGCTTTCCGAGGAGAACGGGGAACTGGTGCTGCGACGGCCGGGCGGCGCGGAACTTCGCGCGCCCGTGGAAGGCCAGGTCCTGGGCATAGAACAGATAGGCGAAAACTTGTTTCAGGTGCATCAGCGTGGCCGCCGCCTGGCCGTGCGCGCCGCGGATGACGCTCTCGAATTCTGCACGCTTCCGGAGAGGTTCCCATGATGCGGCGCCTCGTGCTGGCGGTGTTGTTGGCCCCGTTGCTGGCCCCTGCTCAGATGAAGCTGTTCGTCCTTGTGGAGGGAGCCGAGCAGGCCGTCACAGGGTCGTACCAGGTTGGGGTGGCGCCAGCCGGGGGCCACCTGGACACGGCTTTCCGCGTACGCAACACCGCCCAGGCGGCGGCCTGGTTCCAGGGCCTGACACTGGCAGGGCAGGGGTTCTCCTTCGCCGTCCTGCCCAGGCTCCCGGCGCTGGTGGAAGCCGGCGCGGCGGTGGATTTCACGGTCCGGTTCGCACCGGCCGGCCTGGGCTCCTACAGCGCCTTTCTGAGCGTGAACGGAGAGACCTCAATCCTGCTCGGCTCCGGGCGGGCGGCTGATCCGCCGAAGCCGCCGGACCCCGAGCCCCCAAAACTCGCCGATCCGCCCAGGCCACGGATCGTGGTCGAGCCGCAGGCGCTTAAGGGAGGTCAGCAGGCGAAGGTGGCCGTGCAGTTCGCTTCACCCTCCGAGGTTGCAGCTTCCGGGGAACTGCTGATGGAGTTCAAGGCGGCCGTGCCGGGCAGGGGCGACGACTCCGGCGTGCTGTTCCCCGCCACCGGCGTCCGCAGGATCGCGTTCACGGTGGCCGCCGGCGAAGCGCTCGCCAGGTTCGGCGGGCGGGCCGAAACCGAGTTCCAAACGGGCACCACGGCCGGCTTGATCGTCTTCACGGCCAGGCTGGGCCCTCATGCCGAGCAGCTCACGGCGACGGTGCCGAGCGGGTACATAGTGATCGACGGCGCGCGCACGGCGCGTTCCGCCTCGGGAATAGAGGTCGAGGTCACCGGGTACGACACGTCGCGCTCGGCGTCGCTCGCCTCATTCACTTTCTTCGACCGCGCGGGCAGCGTGGTGGCGCCGGGCGCCATCCAGGTGGACGTGTCGAGGGCCTTCCAGCAGTATTTCGAAACCACGGAGCTGGGCAGCGTGTTCAGGCTTCGCGCGGCGTTTCCCGTCTCCGGAGACGCCTCGCGGATCGGCGGCGTGGAGGCCGTGCTGAGCAACTCGCTGGGCAGCACGCAGACCAAGCGCCTCACCGTTCAGTGACCGCTCACCGGGTTCCCAGGTGCAGGGCCACGATGCCCGCCGTCATCCTCTCGAAGGCGACCTCCCGGAATCCCGCCGCGCGCATCTCGCCGGCCAGGTCCCCGGCGCGCGGGAAGCGCCGCACCGATTCCGGCAGGTAGGCGTACGCTTCCCTGGACCCCGACAGCGCCCCTCCCACCAGGGGCATCACATTCCGCGAGTAGAAGCCATAGAGCGCCGGGACCAGCCTCCCGCCCGGCTGTGAGAATTCAAGGATGGCAGCGACTCCACCGGGCCGCAGCACGCGGGCCATCTCCTCGAGCCCTGCGCGGTAATTGGCCAGGTTGCGGAATCCGAACGCAATCGTAACCAGGTCCAGGGAGGCGTCCGGGACCGGCAGATGCAAGGCGTCAGCCTCGACCAGCACCGCGGAGGGGGCTTTTCGCCGGGCGACGGCAAGCATGGGACGGCAGAAGTCGCATCCCCAGACCGGGGAGCCGAGCCGCGACTGGAGCGCCAACAGCAGGTCGCCGGTGCCGCAGCAAAGGTCGAGGACCCGGGCCCCGGGCCTCATGAGGACGGCTTCGACCCGGGCCACGGTGCGGCGCCGCCAGGACCGGTCGGCGCCAAACGACAGCAGGCGGTTCAGCAGATCGTAGCGGCGGGCGACCGAACCGAACATCCGCCGCACCCAGCGCGCGGCCCCGGCCTCGCCGTCCACGCCGGGCGGCTGCGTTCCGTTCATTCCAAGGCGGCCCGCGCCGCCGCGAGCACCAGCGACTCGTCCAGGCCGGAGACGATCTTCACCTGCCCGATCCTGTCGGGGAGCACGAAGTGAATCTTCCCCTGAAGCGTCTTCTTATCACCGGCCAGGCGTCCCACGATGGCCTCGGCCGAGACTCCCGCCAGCGAGGGTATGGGACCGTAGCGCTCCACTGCTTCCACGATCCTGCGCTCATCGTCCGGCGCCAGCAGACCGGCGGCCGCGGCCAGGCGGGCGGCCGCCTTCATTCCGAAGGCCACGGCCTCGCCGTGCAGGAAGCGTTCGTAGCCGGTCTCGGCCTCCAGGGCGTGCCCGTAAGTGTGGCCGAAGTTGAGGATGCGCCGCAGTCCGCTCTCGCGCTCATCGGCCGAGACCACCTCGGCCTTGATCTTCACGGATTCGGCGATCATCCGGTCCACGGCGTCAGGCGCGCGGCCGAGCACCTCATCGGCCCGCTCGCTCATGAGGCGGAAAAGCTCAGGGTTGCGGATGACGCCGCACTTGATGACTTCGTACAGGCCGGCGCGGTATTCGCGCTCCGGCAGCGTGGAGAGCACCTCGGGGTCTATCAGCGCCGCCAGCGGCTGATGGAACGCACCCACCAGGTTCTTGCCGGCGGGCAGGTTCACGCCCGTCTTTCCGCCGACCCCGGCGTCCACCTGGGCCAGCAGCGTGGTGGGGATCTGGATCACCGGGATGCCGCGCATGAATACGGCGGCCAGGAAGCCGCCCACGTCGGTGGCCACGCCGCCTCCGAAGGCCACCAGCAGGCAGGAGCGGTCCACGCCGAGCGAGACCATCTCCCCGGCCAGGCGTTCCACCTCGTCCAGCCGCTTCCGCTGCTCGCCTCCGCCGAAGAACACGACGTGAAAGGACCGCCCGGCGAGGCCGCTTTCCAGGGTCCTGCCGTGGAGCTTCCAGACGTCCCCGGTGGTGACGACGACCAGGCCGCGCGCCGTCTCCGGCACAAACCGGCCCGCCCGCAGGAGCGCTCCGCGCTCCACGACGGCAGGATAGACCCTCTGCGGCGTCGCCACCTCAAACGTCGGCATACATTGAGTTGTACCATGCGTTAGATGCTAGAATCGCGGGTTAGATGACAGCGGACTTCTTGGTGGTGGGCGCGGGCGTCGCCGGTTTGAGAGCTGCCATAGAACTGGCCGCAGCCGGCAACGTGCTGATCGTAGCCAAGGACAGCCTCCGCGAGTCCTCCTCGGAATACGCCCAGGGCGGGATAGCCGCCGCTCTGAGCGACGACGACGAGGTCGAACTGCACGAACAGGATACCCTGGCGGCCGGCGACGGTCTCTGCGACCGTGAGGCGGTCCGGATTCTGGTGGAAGAGGGCCTCACCGCCATCCAGCAGCTCATCGAATGGGGAGCGGAATTCGACCGCAAAGGCTCCCGGCTGGCTTTCGGACTGGAGGGGGCGCACAGCCGCAGCCGCATCCTGCACGCGCAGGGGGACTCCACCGGCCGCGAGATCAGCCGGACGCTGTACCGCAAGGCAGCCTCGCTCAACAACATCGAGTTCCGCAGCTTCACTGCCATCACGGACCTGCTGGTGGAAGGCGGCGAGGTGATCGGCGTGGCGGCCTGCGACTCCAGCACCCGCAGGCTGGTGCCCTATGCGGCCCGGGCCGTTCTGGTGGCTACCGGCGGGCTGGGGAAGATCTACCGGGAGACCACCAACCCGGACGTGTCAACCGGCGACGGGATCGCCGCCGCATATCGTGCCGGAGCCGCCATCAGCGACCTGGAATTCGTGCAGTTCCATCCCACGGCCCTGCATCTGGAAGGCGCCCCCCGCTTTCTGCTTTCGGAGGCCTTGCGTGGAGAGGGCGGGTACCTGCGCAACGCCAGGGGTGAGCGCTTCATGGACCGTTACCATCCCATGGGGGAACTGGCTCCGCGCGACATCGTTTCCAGGTCCATCCTGGCTGAAATTGGGCGGACCGGCACGGCCCGGGTCTTCCTCGACCTGACACACCTGGCGCCGGACTTCGTGCGGTCGAGGTTCCCCCGCGTTTTCAAGACGTGTCTGGATTTCGGCGTGGACATCACCAGGGACCTGGCGCCGGTGCATCCCGCCGCCCACTATGCAATGGGGGGCATCTGGACCGATCTGGAGGGGCGTACCTCGCTGCCCAGGCTGTTCGCGGCGGGCGAGGCGGCGGCCACCGGAGTGCACGGCGCAAACCGGCTGGCCAGCAACTCGCTGCTCGAAGCCCTGGTCTACGGCGCCCGCGCCGGACGGACGATGCGGGACTGGGCGGGCGCCGGTGTGGCCCGGGCGCCCCGAATGCCCGAGCCCGATTTTCCGGAGATGGCGGAGGAGGATCTGCGCCGGCTCGCGTCGGCAAGGTGCGGCATTGTGCGGTCGGGAGAGGGGCTGGCGGAGGCGGAGCGGGAGTTGGAGTCGGTTCCGATGCGGCCCTGCCCGTCACCCAACCGGGCGCTGTTCGAACTGAGGGGAATGCATGAGATCCTGCGGCTTATCGCGCGTTGCGCTCTGGCGCGCAAGGAGAGCCGCGGCGCCCACTGCCGGACGGATTACCCCGAGAAGAGGCCGGAGTTCCAGCGGCACTCCCGCGTCTCCAGGCATCATGAAGTCACCTTCTTCTGAAGCGAGGGCGGGGCCGCGGCCCCTGCGGTAGAATGAAGTTGCCCCTCAAATGCGAGCGCCCATACGTTCCACGACCGTGCTTTGCGTCCGCCGGGACGGCAAAGTCGTCATGGCCGGCGACGGCCAGGTCACCCTCGGCCAGGAGGTTCTGAAGGCTTCGGCCCGCAAACTTCGCCGCCTGTACAACGACAGGATTCTGGCCGGATTCGCCGGCTCTACGGCCGATGCTTTTTCGTTATTCTCCCGCTTCGAGTCCAAGCTGGAGCAGCACAGCGGAAACCTGGCGCGCGGCGTGGTGGAACTGGCCAAGGAGTGGCGCACGGACCGCATCCTGAGGCATCTGGAGGCGCTGCTGCTGGTTGCTGACACCGAGAGCACCTACATCGTGAGCGGCAGCGGCGACGTGATCGAGCCGGACGAGCCGGTGGCGGCGATCGGCTCGGGAGGTCCGTTCGCCAAGTCGGCGGCCGTGGCGCTGGCGGAGAACACTTCACTGGACGCCCGCCAGATCGCCGAGAAGGCCATGGCCATCGCCGGCAGGATCTGCATATACACCAATCAGTCGGTCAGCTTCGAGGAGCTGGGCTAGCCATGGTCATCTATCTGCCCGCCCAGTCCACCGCGGAAGCGCCGCTGCTGGACGAACTCACCCCGCGGGAGATCGTGCGGGAGCTGGACAAGCACGTCATAGGCCAGGCCGAGGCCAAGCGGGCCGTGGCCGTGGCGCTGCGCAACCGCATACGTCGGCAGCGGCTGGACGCGGAGATGGCCGAGGAGGTGATACCCAAGAACATCCTCATGATGGGGCCGACGGGCGTGGGCAAGACCGAGATCGCGCGGCGGTTGGCCCGCCTGGCCAGTTCGCCGTTCTTGAAGGTGGAGGCCAGCAAGTTCACCGAGGTCGGCTATGTGGGCCGGGACGTGGAGAGCATGATCCGCGACCTGGTGGACATCGCCATCGACATGGTGCGGGAGGAGCGGCTGGACGAAGTCACCGACCGCGCCGAGAAAAACGCCGAGGACCGGCTTATCGAACTGCTCATGCCGGCGCAGCCGGAAACCAGCGACTCCGTCGAGCGCACCCGCGACAAACTGCGCGAGCGCCTGCGCGCCGGAAAACTCGACGACCGCCTGGTGGAGGTCGACGTGAAGGAACGCGGGCCGACCTTCGAAATCGCCACCAACATGGGCGTCGAGGAGATGGACATCAACCTCAAGGATGTCCTGCCCGGCTTGTTCGCCGGGCGCACGCGCAAACGGAAGATGCGGGTGGGCGAGGCGCTCGACTACCTGGTCCAGGAAGAAGAGCAGAAGCTCATCGACATGGAACAGGTGACGCGCATCGCGCTGGACCGCGTGGAGCGCAGCGGCATCATCTTTCTGGACGAGATCGACAAGATCGCGGGCCGCGAGTCCGGCCACGGTCCGGATGTGAGCCGCGAGGGCGTGCAAAGGGACATTCTGCCCATCGTCGAGGGGACCACCGTGAACACGCGCCACGGCTTCGTGCGCACGGATCACATCCTGTTCATCGCCGCGGGCGCTTTCCATGTGTCCAAGCCCAGCGACATGATCCCCGAGTTGCAGGGCCGCTTCCCGATACGCGTGGAGCTGAGGAGCCTGTCGGAGCAGGATTTCGTCCGCATCCTCAAGGAGCCCAAGAACGCGCTGGTCAAGCAGTACCAGGCGCTGCTGGAGACCGAGGGCATCAAGCTGACCTTCACCCCCGACGCCCTGGCCGAGATCGCCCGCTTCGCCGCGCGCGTCAACGAGAGCGCCGAGAACATCGGCGCACGCCGCCTTCACACCGTCATGGAGAAGCTTCTGGAGGAGATCTCCTTCGAAGGGCCCGATCTGCGCAAGAAGAACGTGCGTATCGACGCCGCCTTCGTGCGCAAGCAACTGGCTGACATCGTGAAGGACCAGGACCTCAGCCGGTACATCCTTTGATCCGATGCCCCCACGCCGGACCTTGTTGCCGCTCTGTGCGCTGCTCATGGCCGGCTGCGGCTACGTGGGCGATCCGCTTCCCCCCACACTTGACGTCCCGCGCCGGGTGACCGACCTGCGCGTCCGCCAGCGCGTGGACAGGGTCCTGGTGGATTTCACCATCCCCGAGCTAACCACCGAGGGACTGGCCCTCAGGCTGGCGAGAGTCGAACTGCGGGCGGGTCCTTACGCCCGCGATCCGTTCGACTCGGAGGCGTGGGCCGCCCAGGCCAAACTGATCGACACCACGGGACTGAAGCCCGGGCCGGCGCACCTGGAGGTGGACGCCACGGGCTGGACCGGGCAGGAGGTCTTCTGGCGGGTGCGCCTGTTCAGCCACAAGGGCCGGGACAGCGGCTGGTCGGATTTTGCGATCTTCCGCGTCCTTCCGCCCCCCTCGCCTCCGGCAGGCATGAAGGCCGAGACCACGGCGGAGGGCGTGCGCCTGAGCTGGACCGATGACGCCACCATTCGAGTCCTCCGGCGCGCCGGGAACCAGGAACCGGTGGTCGTGGCAACCGTCAGCGGCCGCCAGTGGCTGGACAAGGAAGCGCGCTTCGGCGAGACCTACGAATACACAGCCCGGACAGTGATCGAGAGCGGCGAGTCAACGGTTACGAGCGGCCTGACAGCGCCCCTCGCCGTAACCCCGCTGGACACGTTTCCGCCTGCCGCGCCGCACGGCCTGAAGGCGCTGGCGGCCGCGGCGAGCGTCGAGCTCACTTGGGAGCAGAACACCGAGCCCGACCTCGGCGGCTACCGCGTCTACCGGGCGCCCGGAGAAGGCGCCTGGGAAGGCGTTGGAGACCTGGTGAACGTGCCCGGCCTCAGCGACCGGCAGGTGAAACCGGCCACCCGCTACCGCTACGCCGTCTCCTCCGTGGACCGCTCCGGAAACGAGAGCGCCCGTTCGGCGCCCGTGGAAGTGCTGATGCCTTGAGCTGACCATGAACCGACTTGCCTTCTGCTACCAGAACGCCGAGCCGCGGCTGCTGCCCACGTGCCGGCCGTCCAAGATCGTTTGCGTGGGCCGCAACTACCTGGAACACGCCAGGGAGCTGGGCAACCCGCCGCCGGCCGAGCCGATTGTATTCCTGAAGCCGCCCTCCTCGCTGATCGCCTCCGGCGAGCCCATCGTCTATCCTGCCATCTCGGAATTCGTCAGCTTCGAAGCCGAGCTTGGAGTGGTGATAGGCAGGCGCGCCCGTAGGGTCAAGGCCAGAGATGCGGGCCAGTACATCCACGGCTACACCTGCGTGAACGACATCACGGCGCGAGACCTCCAGAAGAAGGACGCCCAGTGGACGCGCGCCAAGGGGTTTGACACGTTCTGCCCGGCGGGTCCCTGGATCGTGCCGCAGGACCAGGTGGACCTGGAGCGCGTCCGCATCCGCTGCTTGGTGGACGGCGAGGCAAAGCAGGACGCTTCCCTGAGTGATATGATCTTTCCGGTTCCCGTTCTGGTTGAGTACATCACGGGGTTCATGACCCTGGAGCCGGGCGACCTGATCGCAACCGGCACGCCGCCCGGCGTTGGGCCACTTCAGGTCGGCTCGACTGTGCGGGTAGAGATCGAAGGGATTGGCGCCATAGAGAACCCCGTGGTTCGGGAGTAGCAGTGTGGTTTCACCCACCTCGGCATGTGGCCTGCCGGAGGGGTATGGGGCAAGAGGCGCAGCCCGGAGTCCCGGCCCCGCATGAAGGCCTCAACAGGACGCCTCAGGTGTGGCCTAAACGGTTGTTTGACAGTTGGATGGAGACGATTGTCCCATTTCCTATAGTATATGGGGAAAGGGCTCCCGCATGGCCTCAAAAATGCGGAATCGTCTTGGATTCCCCTTCGGATTGATTCAACTATGAAAAGACGCTACGTCGCTATCGACGGTAATGAAGCCACGGCCTACGTGGCACACCAGATCAACGAGGTAATCGCGATCTACCCGATCACGCCATCCTCCAACATGGGAGAGTGGGCCGACGAATGGTCGGCCAAAGGCCAGCCTAATATCTGGGGCACGGTGCCGACCGTGGTGGAGATGCAGAGCGAAGCCGGAGCCGCGGCGGCGCTGCACGGCGCCTTGCAGACCGGCGCGCTGGCGACCACCTTCACGGCGGCCCAAGGCCTGTTGCTGATGATCCCCACCATGTTCAAGATCTCCGGGGAACTGACGCCGGCCACCATCCACGTTTCGGCGCGAACCGTGGCCACTCACGCTCTGTCCATCTTCGGCGACCACAGCGACGTGATGTCCACCAGGAGCTGCGGCTGGGGCATGATCGCTTCCGGTGGCGTGCAGGAAGCGATGGATATGGCCCTGATTTCGCAGGCCGCCTCCCTTGAATCCCGCATCCCCTTCCTGCACTTCTTCGACGGCTTCCGCACGTCGCACGAAGTGGCCAAAATCGAACAGCTCACCGTGGAAGACATGCGGGCGATGATCGACCCCAAACTGGTGGAGGCCCACCGCCAGCGTGCGATGACCCCGGACCGCCCGGTGCTGCGCGGCACCAGCCAGAACCCGGACGTGTACTTCCAGGCGCGCGAAGCTTCGAATCCGTTCTACCTGGCCTGCCCGGCCATCGTGCAGCGCGTCATGGACAAGTTCGCCGGGCTGGTGGGCCGGCAGTACAAACTGTTTGACTACGTGGGCGCCCCCGACGCCGAGCGCGTCGTGGTGATGATGGGCTCCGGCGCCGAAGTGGCGCACGAGACGGTGGAGTATCTGACGGGGAAGGGCGAGAAGATCGGCTTGGTCAAGGTGCGGCTGTACAGGCCCTTCTCGATTCAGGACTTCGTCAAGGCCCTGCCAGCCTCCGTGCAGACCCTGGTGGTGCTGGACCGGACCAAGGAACCGGGCGCCGCCGGCGACCCGCTCTACCTGGATGCTGTCACGGCGGTGAACGAGGCGCTTGCGGCAGGGGAAGCGCCGTTCAAGGCCGCTCCGCGCATCCTGGCGGGGCGCTACGGTCTGTCCTCCAAGGACTTCACGCCCGCCATGGTGAAGGCGGTCTTTGACGAGGCCGCCAAGGAGAAGCCGAAGAACCACTTCACCGTGGGCATCAATGACGACGTAACGCACGCCAGCCTGGAGTTCGACCCTGAATTCTCCACAGAAGACGAGCGCACCGTGCGCGCCCTGTTCTACGGCCTGGGCTCGGACGGCACTGTGGGCGCCAACAAGAACTCGATCAAGATCATCGGCGAGGATACGGACAACTACGCCCAGGGCTACTTCGTCTACGACTCGAAGAAGGCCGGCGCGGTGACCGTCTCCCACCTGCGCTTCGGTCCCAAGCAGATTCGCTCCAGCTACCTGATCAGCAAGGCCAGTTTCGTGGCCTGTCACCAGTTCTCGTTCCTGGAGCGCCTGAACATGCTGAGGGCCGCCCGCCCCGGCGCCACCTTCCTGCTCAACAGCCTGTACGGGCCCGAGGAGGTCTGGGACAAGCTGCCGCGCAGGGTGCAGAAGCAGATCATAGACAAGAAGCTGAAGTTCTACGTGATCGATGCCTACGAGGTCGCCAAGAAGACCGGCATGGGAGTGCGCATCAACACGGTGATGCAAACCTGCTTCTTCGCCATCAGCGGCGTGCTGCCGCGCGAGGAGGCCATCGCCGCCATCAAGAACGCGATCGAATACACTTACGGCAAGCGCGGCGAGGCGGTGGTGCAGAAGAACTTCGCGGCCGTGGACACGGCCATTGACCACCTGCACGAGGTCAAGGTGCCGGCGGCGGTAACCAGCACGTTCGACGTGCGCCGGGCGGTGCCGGTGGAGGCGCCCGAGTTCGTCCAGAAGACCCTGGCGCCCATCATCGCGGGCGAGGGCGACAGCATCCCGGTCAGCCTGATGCCGGTGGACGGCACCTTCCCCACAGACACGGCCAGGTGGGAAAAACGCAATATCGCGCTGGAGATTCCGGTCTGGGACGAGGATCTGTGCATCCAGTGCGGCAAGTGCATACTGGTTTGCCCGCACGCCGTCCTCCGCGCCAAGGTGTACGACGCCGAGTTGCTCACTGGCGCGCCACCGACCTTCAAGTCGGCGCCCGCCCGCTGGAAGGAGTTCAAGGACAAGAAGTACACGCTGCAAGCCGCTCCGGAGGATTGCACCGGCTGCGCACTGTGCGTCGAGGTCTGCCCGGTCAAGAGCAAGACCGAAGCCAAGCGTAAGGCCATCAACATGGCGCTCCAGCCGCCGCTGCGCGAGTCCGAGCGGGCCAACTGGGAGTTCTTCCTGAACATCCCGGACAACGACCGCTGCTCGCTGAACTTCACACAGGTGAAGGACAACCAGTTGCTGAAGCCGCTGTTCGAGTTCTCCGGCGCCTGCGCCGGCTGCGGAGAGACGCCCTACATCGAGCTGATAACGCGGTTCTTCGGCGACCGCGCCCTCATCGGCAACGCCACAGGCTGTTCATCGATCTACGGCGGCAATCTTCCGACCACCCCCTACTCGGTGGACGTCAACGGCCGCGGGCCGACCTGGAACAACTCGCTGTTCGAGGATTGCGCGGAGTTCGGCATGGGCATCCGGCTGGCCGTCGACGCGCAGAACCGGTTCGCCACGGACATGCTGCGGAGGCTTTCCTCCAGTCTGGGCGACGAACTGGTGGCGGGGCTGATCAATGCCGACCAGTCGACCGAGACCGGCCTGGCGGCGCAGCGGGCACGTGTCGTCGAGCTCAAGAAGAGACTGGCGAGCCTGAAGGCGCCCGAGGCGCGCGACTTGGCGGCCGTGGCCGACATGCTCGTGAAAAAGAGCGTCTGGAGCTTCGGCGGCGACGGCTGGGCCTACGACATCGGCTACGGCGGGCTGGACCACGTGCTGGCCTCCGGCGCCAACGTCAACCTGCTGGTAATGGACACCGAGGTCTACTCCAACACGGGCGGCCAGATGTCCAAGGCCACGCCCATAGGCGCCGTGGCCAAGTTCGCTTTCGGCGGCAAGCCGCAGCCCAAGAAGGATCTGGGCATGATGGCCATGTCCTACGGCAACGTGTATGTGGCGCGACTGGCGTTCGGCTTCAACGACATGCACACCGTGAAGGCGCTGCTGGAGGCCGAGGCCTACGACGGACCTTCGCTGCTGATCTGCTACTGCCACTGCATCGCTCACGGGTACGATATGATCCACGGCCTGGAGCAGCAGAAGGCGGCGGTGATGTCGGGCTACTGGCCGCTGTACCGCTACAACCCCGACCTCGCCAAGCAGGGCAAGAACCCGCTGGTCCTGGATTCGAAGGCGCCGGCGCTGCCGCTGGAGAAGTTCATCTACAACGAAACCCGTTACACAATGCTGGTTCAGAGCAACCCTGAGGCGGCCCGGCAACTGCTGTCTCAGGCGCAGGAAGAAGTCAACACACGATGGAAGCTGTACGAGCACCTGGCCTCAATGCCGGGCAGCGGCAAAGTGCAAGAAGCGATCGCTCAGGAGGTGGAGAATGCTTGATCTGACTACAACCTATCTAGGACTGAAGCTGAAGAACCCGGTGGTGGTTTCTCCTTCACCTTTGACTGAGCAGGTCGGCAACATCCTGCGGATGGAGGACGCCGGCGCCGGCTGTGTCGTGCTGCATTCGCTGTTCGAGGAGCAGATTCTCATCGAGAGCCAGCAGTTGGACGCGGCGCTTTCGGCCGGGGCGGAGAGCTTCGCAGAATCGCTTTCCTACTTTCCGGACATGCACCGGTACAACCTCGGCACAGACGGGTACCTGGACGTCATCCGGAGGGCCAAGCAGGCGGTCAACATCCCGGTCATCGCCAGCCTGAACGGCGTTTCGACGGGGGGCTGGATCAAGTACGCCAAGCAGATGGAGGAGGCCGGAGCCGACGCCCTGGAACTCAACATCTTCTTCGTGGCCAACGACCCCAGGCTTTCCTCCGAGCAGGTGGAGGAGATGTACACCAGCCTGGTTTCGCACGTGAAGGCCAGCGTGCGCATCCCGGTG
>JBBITL010000025.1:0-57687 GCA_037440765.1 Solibacteraceae bacterium | reverse complement strand
TCCTCAGGTAGGTGCTGAACCGGCGGTACTCGGCGGCGTACTCCGGCCCGGTCATGTTCCCGCCGCAGCCCCAGTTCTCGTTGCCCACGCCCCAGAACCGGACGTTGAACGGTTCCTTCGCGCCGTTGGCGATCCGCTCGTCGGAGAGGGTGCTGCCTGACGGGTAGTTGCAGTACTCGACCCAGTCGCGCAGCTCCTGGGGGGTGCCGCTGCCGACGTTGCCGGCCACGTACGGCTCGCTGCCGATCAGCCGGCACAGCTCGATGAACTCGTGGGTGCCGAAGCTGTTGTCCTCGGTGTAGTTGCCCCAGTGGATGTTGACGGTCTTGGGCCGCTTGGCCGCGGGGCCGATGCCGTCGCGCCAGTGGTAGTCGTCCGCGAAGCAGCCGCCGGGCCAGCGCAGCACGGGTACGCCGAGTTCTTTCAGCCATTCGACCGCCTGCCGCCGGTGTCCATTGATGTTGGGCACCTTGGAGTTCCTGCCGACCCAAAGGCCGCCGTAGACGCATGCGCCGAGGTGCTCGGCGAAGCTCGAGTGCAGGTAAGGGTTGATGACGCCGATCTCCGCACCCAGGTTGACTTCCATTGTCTGCTCCTGCGATTGAGCCGACATGCCCCTGCGGGCCGTGACGGCCGAGAACAGCGCAGCGCCGGCGCCGAGGGCGAACCCGCGGCGGGTAAGTGATGTGCTCATGGGGTCTCCTTCCTGAAAGATCATACATGAACCGCTCAGTCGAGGTGAAAGACCTCTTCAAGCGGCGCCATCTGTTTGTCGGCCTCGCGCCCGCCGGGGTCGACGAAGAACTGCTTCATCTCCTTCTGCCACCGCGCGTTCACTTCCCTGGCAGCCATCCCGGCCAGGGCTTTCTCGAAGTCCGGGGTCTCGCAGTAGCCGATCAGCAGGCCGTCATCCCGGAGGAAAAGGGAGTAGTTGTGCCAGCCGGTTTCGCTGAGGGCCGCCAGCATCTCCGGCCACACTGCCTTGTGGCGTTCCTTGTACTCGGCCAGGCGGTCCTTCCTGACTTGCAGCAGAAAACAGATGCGCTTCATGTTCGGCATATCTGCTAGAGTATACTGCGGCTCGATTCCGGTGGTGGACCACGAATTCTTCATGCGGGAGGCGGTGCGGCTGGCCCGGCTGGCTGAAGAGGCCGGCGAAGTGCCGGTGGGGGCCGTGGCGGCGCGCGGCGCCGAGATTCTGGGCCGCGGCCACAACGCACCGGTCTTGCGGAACGACCCGACGGCGCACGCCGAGATCCTCGCACTCCGACAGGCCGCCGAGGCGCTGCGCAACTACCGCCTTGAGGACGTTACGCTCTACACCACGCTGGAGCCCTGCGCCATGTGCGCCGGAGCGCTGGTGGCGGCTCGCGTCAGACGGTTGGTCTTCGGGGCCCGGGACCTGCGGTTCGGCGCCGTGCGCAGCAAGTTCGCCCTGGCCGACTCCCGCCTGCTGAACCACCGCGTGGAGATCGTCGAAGGGGTGCTTGCCGCCGAGTGCACGGCGCTGGTTCAGCAGTTTTTCCGGGGTCGTCGCTGATCAGGCCACCTGTTCGGTCAGAGGCGGCCGCAGCAAAAGGGGGGGACGCCGGAAGTCCGGTCTTGGCTCGGGCGCCGCCGGCGAAGGACGCGGCTGGAGGCCGCGCCGCGGGCCGCGGAAGTATTCGTCCAGGGGAAACAGGCCGTAGGGCTCCAGGTCGCGGAATACCCGGCCCAACTTCTGCTCGATGCGGTAGACTGCGTGAAAGAAGTTGCCGCGGTCGATCCCCAGCTTCCGCGTGCAGAGTTTCCAATCCGCTCCCAATAAGAAATGATATTTGAAAATCCTGTATTCCAGTTCGTCGAGCGTCCTGCGGCTGACCAGGCAGAAGTCGGCCACGTACTCCTCGTCCTTGCGCCCCCAGACCACCCTGCCTTCGCGGCCGGAGATCAGCTCCGGAGAGGCCCGGCTGATGTGCTTCTCCTTGGTGGCGCAGTGGCGGAATCGCGCGTAGCAGGCGCGAAAAATCGCCCTCAGAACGCAATTGCAGGGGGCCGGCGCGTTCCGCGTCGCGCCCCTGAGTCCCAGACCGTGGCACTGGGTGCAGGACTGCTTGGCCAGTGCGATCGTGTCGGATCGGCTCCACTCTCTCATGCTCTGCTTCTCCCGTCGGCGCCGCTGTCGGCTGTCGCGGCGCCTCCATGCTCCGAATCCCACTGTACGTGGAGGGCAGGGATAGTCAATGGCTTGAATTCTTTTTTTAGTCTGATTATTTTATTGTTTGAAATAAGGCATAAGGCAAATGATTACAACACGTTGCGCATGGGACTAGGAGACACATTGGTTCCATTACTCTTAGGCCTATGGTAGTATTGCGTAGGACATTCGTCCTATTTCCGAAAGAAATAGCCGGGGGCCGGAGAGGCGGTGCACTTCAGTGAGCTGCATGGGAGGCTCGTCGCGGCCTTGCTTATCCGCGTTCGCAACGGGGAACTGACCGAGCGCCGCCTGTCGCGCCTCACCGGGATTTCACAGCCTCACGTACACAATGTTCTGAAAGGAAAGAGAATGTTTTCCGCCGGGGCGGCGGATATCATACTCCGGAAGGCAGGGCTGAGCCTCCTGGATCTGGTTCGCGACGCGGCGCCCCCCGGGAGCTTTTGCACGGACTGCGGGGCCGCGGGCCGGGTGGTTGAGGTGCCGGTGCTGGCCGGGTGGCTCGGTCCGGGCCTGCCGCTGCCCCGGGCGCCTGACGGGCTGGAGCGATACCCGTTTCCGCGCGCCAGACTGGCCGGGGCCGACCGGCCGGCCGTGGCCCGGTTAGCGCGCGATGTGCAGATGCGCGACGAGTTCGGCGAGGGCGACCTGGCGCTGCTCGACCGCTCGCGGGCCCGGCGGCTGGAGTTGCGCCCGGATTCGCTGTACCTGGTTAACCGGCACGGCGAGGGACGCATACGGCGAGTAGCCCGGCAGCGGGACGATCTGCTGGTGCTGCGGGGCGCACGGGATGGGGGGCCGTGCGAGGCGCTGCCGCTTGGCTGGTCGCATCTGCTGGACGTGGTCCGGGCGCGCGTGGCCTGGATCGGCCGGTTTCTGGACCCTTCCTGATGCGAGACCCGCCGAGCCTCGGCGGCATGGCAGAATTGTATAGTCGCTCCAGGCACCGAGTTTGGCTCACGGCACGCAAGAACTGTTCGAATTCCGCTGGTCCCAACGCTGGCCTCGACGACTTCGGCGCTGGCTCTCGCCGCCGGCGCCGCTGGTCATGAACCCCGACGAGCCGCGCGATTTTCCCCTCGGCCGCTGGAACCTCTACCTGGGCGGGGCGGGGACGCGGACCCCGGGCTTTGTCAACGTGGACATGGTTCAGCTTCCCGGAGTGGACGCCGTGGCGGACGTCCAATTGCTGCCCTTTCCCTCGGGCCTGTTCACTCGGGTGGAATGCGACGCGGTGCTGGAGCACGTGCGCGATCCGGAAGCCACGATTCGCGAGATCGAGCGCGTCCTGGAGCCTGGTGGCTTCGCTCACATCGTCACGCCCTTCTGCCATCCCCTGCACGAATACCCGACGGACTATCGCCGCTTCAACCTTCCGGCCCTGAAGCTGATGTCGGGGGAGCTGGAAGTGGTGGCGGCCGGGTGGCGGACCGGCCCCACGGCCACGCTGCTGGCGGTGGTGCTGGAGTATGTGAAGCTGCTGTTGCCCTGGAGGATCTGGCGCGTGGCGGCCCATGGCGTGGTGGGGTGGCTGACCTTCCCGTTGCGCTACCTGGATCTGGTCCTGCTCCGGTGGCCGGAGGCGGGGCGCCTGGGAAACCACTGCTACGTCTGGCTTCGCAAGCCTGACGGGCCCGGCTCGCCGGCCACCTCGCGATAGATCTCGAGCACGGCGCGGGCGGTCGCCTCCCAACTGAAGCGCCGGGCCTGCTGGTGCCCTCTCTGAATCAGAGCAGCCCGCAACGTGTCGTTGACGAGGACCTCCCGGATGCCCTTGGCGATTTCAAAGACGTTCTCCGGGTTCACCAGCACGGCTGCGTTGCCGGCCACTTCCGGGAGGGAACTGATATTGGAGGTGACAACCGGAGTTCCCGAGGCCATGGCTTCCAGCGGAGGGAGGCCGAACCCTTCATAGCGGGACGGAAAGACGAAGGCCGCCGCCGCCGAGTAGAAGATGCGCAAGGTATCAAATGGCACGAAGCCCAGGAAGCGCACGTAGGGCTGCATCCGGGTCTGGACGACGGTGCGCCGCACGGCCGGATGACGGCTGATCTCGTCGCCTATGATGATGAGGCGCAGTTCTTTGTAGAGGGGGTCGTGCTCCAAGTCGCCCCGCAGCACGGCGAAGGCCTCCACCAGGCGAGGGATGTTCTTCTGCGGGCGGATGGTCCCCACGTAAAGCAGGAAAGGATGGTGGATCTGGTAGCGTTCCAGAAGCCTCTGCCGGTCCGCCGCGCTGGGCCTCGGCCCGTCGCCCAGGAACCGCGGGTCGGGGGCGTTGTAGATCTGGCTGATCTTCTCCGGCCGGATTCCGAACAGGTCCTCGATGTCCCGCCGCGTGGCGTTGGATACGGCGATGACCCGGGTGGCCCGCTCCAGGCCGCGGCGGAACCGGTACAGGTTGAAGCGGCGGCGCTTCATCCCCGGCTCCTCAAACAGCAGGCTGCTCATGTCGTGCACGGTCACCACGTAGGGCCGCGGCATGCACAACGTGACGACGTTGAGCGGGACGTGACAGACATCCGGCTGGAAGCGGCGCAGAAACAGCGGGAAGGCGACCTGATCCACCAGGGCTGTGTCAGACCGCGCGTATGGCATGGCTTCGAAATTCGGCGGCAGCGGCCCCAGATCCGGTATGTCGGCCGGGTAACTCACCAGGAGGTAGCGGTTGAGGTCGTCCAGCGCAGCCAGAGCGCGAACCAGGTTTCGGATGTAGGTGCCTATGCCGAAATCGCGCAGGTGCCGCGTGTCGATGAGTATTCGGATGGCGGCTTACCCCGTAGCGGCGGCCTGGAACATCCAACTATACAGGGGGAACCGCCCGGTGAGCGCGGCCACGCGCCCGCGCACGGCGGCGACCTTCTCCTCCGAGCCGAGGTTGGTGAGCACCTCGGCCACCAAAGCCGCCACCTCCTGCATCTCGGGCTCGCCGAGGCCGCGGGTCGTGACCGCGGGCGAGCCCAACCGGATGCCGCTCGGGTTGAGCGGGGGGTTGGCGTCGAAGGGGATGGTGTTCTTGTTGGCCGTGATGTGGGCCCGGTCCAGGCCGGTTTCGGCCTCCCGCCCCCGGATCCCCTTGGCGAAGACATCCACGAGCAGCAGGTGCGTGTCGGTGCCGCCCGACACCACCCGGAAGCCGGCTTCGGCCAGGCCTGCGGCCAGCGTGCGCGCGTTGGCCAGCACGCGCCTCTGGTAGTCGACGAACTCGGGCGTCATGGCCTCGGCGAGGCACACGGCCTTGGCCGCCACCACGTGCACCAGCGGCCCGCCTTGCAGGCCCGGGAATACGCTCTTATCGATGGCCGCTCCGAACTTCTCCCGCGCCAGGATGAGGCCGGAGCGGGGGCCGCGCAGCGTCTTGTGCGTGGTGGAGGTCACGATGTCGGCGTGCTCGCAGGGGTTGGGATGCAGCCCGGCGGCGACCAGGCCCGAGAAGTGCGCCATGTCCACCAGCAGGATGGCCCCCACCGAGTCGGCGATCTGGCGGAAGCGCACGAAGTCTATGATCCGCGGGTATGCGCTGCCTCCGGCGATGATCATCTTGGGCTGGTGTTCGGCGGCCAGCCGCGCCAGTTCCTCGTAGTCGATCGTCTCGTCCTCGCGGCGGACGCCGTAGGGGATCACCCTGTAGGTCTTCCCCGAAAAATTGAGATGATGCCCGTGCGTGAGGTGCCCGCCGTGGGACAGGTTCATCCCCAGGATGGTATCGCCCGGTTGCAGCACGGCGGCGTAGGCCGCGGCGTTGGCCTGCGACCCGGCGTGCGGCTGCACGTTGGCGTACTCGGCCTTGAACAGCTTCTTGGCCCGCTCGCGCGCCAGGTTCTCGGCGATGTCGACGAACTCGCAGCCCCCGTAGTAACGCTTGGCCGGGTACCCCTCGGCGTACTTGTTGGTGAAGACGCTGCCGGTGGCGTCCAGCACCGCCTGGGAGGTGAAGTTCTCGCTGGCGATCAGCTCCAGCCGGGAATTCTGCCGGTCAAGTTCGTTCTGTACGGCCTGGTATATCTCAGGGTCAACCGCGGCCAGCGGCCGCGCCATTCTCTCCTGGATTGTCATTCGCGTGTTCCCTGCGTCTCTCTTCCGCGGCAGGAGTCCCGCTCCAGCGCCGCAATCTTGTCCAGGCGGCGGGCGTGGCGGCCGCCTTCGAACCGGGCGGCAAGGAAAACGTCCACCATGGCGTCGGCCTCCTCGGGCCCGGTGTACCTGGCGCCGAAGGTGAGGACGTTGGCGTCGTTGTGCCCGCGCACCAGTTCCACCTCGTCCACCGAGGCGCCCACAGCCGCCCTTACCCCTTTGATCTTGTTGGCCGTGATCGACATGCCCACCCCGGTGGAGCACACCAGGATGCCCCTGTCGGCGCGGCCCGCCGCCACGTCGCCGGCCACCAGCGCGGCGTAGTCCGGGTAGTCGGAGGAGGCCGCCGAGTGCGTCCCGTGGTCCACCACCTGGTGTCCGTTCCGCTCCAACTTCTCCCTGATATGTTCTTTTAGAATCAGCCCGGCGTGATCCGCCCCGATCGCAACCCGCATGGAAATCAGTCCTAATTCTAACATGCTAAAATAGCTGATTCGCCCGTTTTCCTTCGAGATTTCCCATGCATTGGAGCGCGCTGTTCATTCCCACTCTGCGGGAGAACCCCGCCGAGGCCGAGGTCGCCAGCCATCAACTGCTGCTGCGGGCCGGCTACATCCGCCAGCTTTCGGCGGGTATCTACAACTATCTTTTTCTGGCTCAGCGGTCCCTGCTGAAGATCACGCGGATCGTGCGCCAGGAGATGGACGCCATCGGCGCGCAGGAGATGCTGCTGCCCGCCCTGCACCCGGCCGAGCTCTGGCAGGAGTCGGGCCGCTGGGACGTGATGGGCGACAACATGTTCCGGCTGCGCGACCGCTGGCAGCACAACCTGTGCCTGGGCATGACGCACGAAGAGGTCATGACCAGCGTGGCGCGCGGCGAGTTGCGCAGCTACAAGCAGCTTCCTCAGATCTGGTACCAGATCCAGACCAAGTTCCGGGACGAGCCCCGGCCCAAGAGCGGCCTGCTGCGCGTGCGCCAGTTCATCATGAAGGACTCCTACAGCTTCGACCTGGACGCCTCCGGCCTGGACGTGGCCTACCAGAAGCACCATCGGGCGTACTGCCGGATCTTCGACCGCTGCGGCCTGAAGTACTTCGCCGTGGAGGCCCATTCAGGGGCCATGGGGGGCAGCCAGTCCCACGAGTTCATGGCGCCCACCGAGGCAGGCGAGGACTGGGTGGCTCTGTGCGGCTCCTGCGGCTACGCCGCCAACCTGGAGAAGGCCGAGTCAGAGCCTTCGGCCCCCCTGGCGCCGGATCCGCAGGAGAACCTCATTCCGGAGAAGTTCCATACGCCGGGCAGGAAGACTATCGCCGAGGTGGCAGAGTTGACCGGCCTGCCGGAAACCTCCCAGATGAAGAGCCTGGTGATGGCGGCCGGGGGGGAGCTTGTTCTGGCGCTGGTGCGGGGCGACCACAACCTCAGCGAAACCAAGTTTGCATCCATTGCCGGTGTGGGCGGGGCGCGCCCGGCCCACCCGGAGGAGATCCGTGCCCGGTTCGGAGCGGACGCCGGCTCGCTCGGCCCGGTAGGGATTCGCGGGATGCGGATTCTGGCCGACCTGGCGCTGGCCGGCCGCCGCAACATGATCGCCGGGGCCAATCAGGACGACTACCACCTGCGCCATGTGACGCCGGGCGAGGACTTCACTCCGGAGTGGCACGACCTCAGGCAGGTGGCCGCAGGCGACTCATGTAAGAACTGCGGCAAGCCGCTCCAGCTGAAGAAGACCGTCGAGATCGGCCACATCTTCAAGCTGGGCTACAAGTACTCCGAGAGCATGGGGCTGCGCGTGTTGAGCGCCTCCGGCGCCGAAGTGACCCCTATCATGGGCTCCTACGGCATCGGCATCGAGCGCATCCTGTGCGCCGCGGTCGAGCTTTACCATGACCGGGACGGCATGGCCCTGCCTTCTGCCATCGCCCCGTTCGAGGTGGTGGTCACGCCGGTCAACAATTCGGATGCCGCGCAGCGCAAGGCTGCGGTTGAGATCTATCGGGAATGCCTGGCGCAGGGTCTGGATGCGCTGTTGGACGACCGTGACGAGCGGCCGGGCGTGAAGTTCAAGGACGCCGACCTGATCGGCCTCCCCTTCCGCATCACTGTGGGCAAGAAGCTGGGCCAGGGCAAGGTCGAGGTCTTCAACCGCCGCACCCGCGAGACGATTGAAGTCGCCACCGCCGGCGCTCCCGCCCACGTGGCCTCTGCCGCGCGGGCGGCTGTTGCGGAAGGATCAGCTTAGGGGCCGCCTCGACGCCCGGCCTCAAGATCCAGGGGCGCCGGGGCGCGCTCAGATGCTCGCAGATGTTCAGCCGGGTACACTGGAGGAAAGTGCAGGGCCAGAAGACCTTCTACCTGGAAACGTTCGGATGCCAGATGAACGTGCATGACTCCGAAAAAGTGGTCGGCACGCTTGCGGCCCTCGGCTACACGCGGGTTGACAGCCCGGAGCAGGCCGGCCTGGTGCTTTACAACACCTGTAGCGTCCGCGACAAGGCCGAACAGAAAGTCTATCAGCGCCTCCGCCAGTTCAAGCGCGCGGCCGGCGGCAGGTTGTTCGGCGTGCTCGGCTGCGTCGCCCAACAGGAAGGCCGGCGCATCTTCGAGCAGGCCCCCTACGTCAGCCTGGTCTGCGGCTCGGCCAGCTACCACCGGCTGCCCGGCCTGATCTCGCGGATCGAGGCCGGCGACCGCCAGGTGACGGGACTGGAGCCGGCCGAAGACGACACCTTCGAGACGCCCTACGTCCGCCGGGACAACCCGCACCGGGCCTATATCACCGTCATAGAGGGCTGCGACAAGGCCTGCGCCTATTGCGTCGTGCCCTTTACCCGCGGCCGTGAGCGAAGCCGCGCGAGCGGCAGCATTCTGGATGAGGCCCGGGGGCTGGCCGAGTCCGGATACACAGAAGTCCTGTTGCTCGGCCAGAACGTAAACAGTTACCGGGACCCTTCAGGCCAGGCGGCGGACTTCGCGGATCTGCTTGGTAAGGTGGCCGGGGTCCCGGGCCTGAGGCGCGTGCGATTCGCCACCTCGCACCCCCGGGACTTCAGCCGGTCGATCGTGGAAGCCATCGACAATCACGCGGCACTCTGCGACCACGTCCATCTCCCGGTCCAGTCAGGCTCGACGAGGATTCTGGAGCGCATGCAGCGGCTGTATACCCGGGAGGAGTACCTGCGGCGCATCGAATGGATCAGGAGCGCCCGGCGCGGCATCGCCGTCACTACCGACATCATCGTGGGGTTTCCCGGCGAGACCGAACTGGACTTTGAGGAGACCCTCTCGCTGCTCGACCAGGTGGGCTACGACTCGCTGTTCAGCTTCAAGTACTCGCCCCGTCCCAGCACTGCGGCGCTGGCGCTTGACGGGCAGATCCCCGAGCAGGAGGCCGGCCGGCGCCTCTCCATCATTCAACAGAGGCAGCGGGCGATCCAGCTCAGCCGCAACTCCGCGTTGACCGGATCAACCCAGGAGGTGCTGGTTGAGGGCTACAACCAGGCCACCGGCCAGTGGATCGGCCGCACTTCACAGAACCGGGTCCTGAACTTCTCCGCCCCGCCGGCCGTGGAGGGACTGGCGGGACGCTACGCCGTGGTGCTGGTCACCGGCGCCGGGCCGAACTCCCTGACTGGCCGCAGCCTGGATCTGCTCTAATGGTCTTGGGGGCACGTCATGGAAGTCGAAATGAGGATCCGGGGCCTGATGATGGATCCGGTGACGAACATGCCGATTGTCATTCTGCGCGACACGGGCGGCGACGCCATCCTGCCCATCTGGGTGGGCATCTACGAAGCCAACGCCATTGCGCTGGAGATCGAGAAAGTGGCCACGCCACGCCCGATGACCCACGACCTGATCCGCATCCTGCTGATGGGTCTGGAAACCGGCGTCCGCAAGGTGGTGGTGAACGAACTGAAGGACGACACGTTCTACGCCGTCATCTGGCTGGAGCGCAACGGCGAACTCATCAGCATCGACTCCCGCCCGAGCGACGCCCTGGCCGTCGCCCTCCGGGTCGACTGCCCCATCTACGTGGACGACTCCGTGCTCAGTTCCCCCAAGGCGGCCGCCTCAGTCAGCGACAAGATCAGCCGCGAGGATCTGCGCCGCTGGCTTGAGGGCCTCGGCGACGACGACCTCGGCCGCTACAAGATGTAAGCTGCTTCGCCCTGCTACTTCTTGGCGGGCGCCGCCTTCTTCTTCGCGGCGGGCGGCGTAGGCCAGCCCGACAACTGATCGTGATCCACCTCGAAGATCAGCATGAACGGAGAAGCGGTGAACCCGGTGGGCACGCCTTCGAACTCCAGCACCGTGCCTGCGGGCGCCGAGCCGGTCAGCGCCTCCTCGACGAGGGTGAGGGTGATGTCCCCTGCCGGGTTCTCCAGCGACAGGACCAGTTCCTTAGGGTTCTTGGCCGGCTTGGCGGCCACCAGCGTGGCCCTGAACCGCTTGACGTTGTTGACCCCGCCGGGCAGCAGCGCGCCCTTCACGTTGTTCTCGAAGTAGGCCGCCGCACCGGTCTGTTTCGTCAGTTCCGTCTTCACGGTGTGCCAGAGCGCCAGCATGGGGTTTTCTCTCCTGAACTGCTCTTCCTTCTCGATCTCAAGTTGCTGGGAGCTCTTGATCGTGAAGTCCGCCGGCGGGAAAGCCTGCGCGGCCGCTAGCTTCCGTACCGCGTCAAGGCCATCAGCCGAGCCGTGGTAATTGGTGTAGGCCTTGATCAGGTAGTCGGAAGCCTGCTTTCGGCCGGCATCCGGGTACGCGCCTTCGCCAGTATACGAGGCGGCGCGCGCTATATGGAACAGCGCGGTATCCTGCGTGTCGGGGTTCCGCTGGGCGAGGATCGCGCTGCCGAGCCAGTAGGACACCTGCCCATTGTTCGGATTGTACTTCAGGCTCTGGGTGAACTCCTTCTCCGCGGCCACGTTGTCCTTGCGCTGCATTGCGATCCAGCCGAGCGACAGGTGCCCCAGGGCCATGATGTTGGGCCGCTCCTTATTCCAGTCGGCCTCCGGGGTCGCCGACGGCCGCAGGCTGTCATAGTTGGCCACCAGGCTCCGCGCCGCCTTCTCGGCCATACTCAACAGCTCCGGCGCCGGCTTGGCCAGGCGCACAGTGTTCAGCGTCATGAAGTACAGCGGTGTGATGTTTCTGGAGTCGATGGCCAGGATCTCGTTGCCGGTCCGCATCACCTGCTCGGCGTTCCCCATGGCGTTGTAGGTGTTCAGGAACAGCACGAGCCGCTCCATCCTGAAGTCGCTGGAAGGGTACTTCTCGTTCCAGGCGTTCAGCAACTCCAATCGCTTGTTGTGGTCGGCGGCCTTGGTGGCGGCCTCGTACAGGTCGTACTCCGCGCGATCCTTCCAGTCCCTCTTGGGCGCCTGGGCCCATAGCGATACGACGGCGAACGGCGTGGCAACCGCCAGCAACAACAACGTCCTAATTGATCGAACCGGCACAACGGCCTCCTGATGTGCGATTTTACAATACCTCAGTCAGGCTCCCCGTACGGCCGCGATGGGCTTGCTGTTCCAGGTTTCGATGCCCGACCCGCAACAGCGGAGTATATCCCATCCCCGGCCGTCCTGCAACCGTTTGGACGACTCCGCCGCGCGAATTGTTTCAAAATCACGTTCGCCTCTTGCCCTTCTGTCTTTCGTCTTCCCCCTTTTGGTATCATCCCGTTTTCCGTGCGTTACCTTGATCTGGCCATCATCGCCGTCTACCTGGTTGGGATCACCTGGTTCGGCGCCCGGTTCCGGCGCACGCAGCGGAGCCTGAAGGACTACTTCCTGGGCGGCAGGTCAACCCCCTGGTGGGCGATCGCTCTGTCCATCGTTTCGGCCGAGACCAGCACTCTGACCATCATCGGGACCCCGGCCCTGTCCTTCGCCGGCAACCTGGGCTTTTTGCAGGTGGTTTTCGGCTACCTGTTGGCCAGGCTGGTCATCTCGGCTCTGTTCCTGCCCCATTACTTTCGGGGGGAGTTGTACACGGCCTATGAGCTGATCGGCCGCCGCTTCGGGCCGCGCGTCCGCAAGCTGACAGCCGGGACGTTCCTGGTGCTCCGCGCCCTGGCCGAGGGCGTGCGCGTTTTCGCCATCTCCATCGTCGTGTCGATCGTGCTCGGCACGGGCGAGCTGGCCTCGATCACGGTTATCGTCTGCCTGACACTGTTCTACACCTTTGAGGGCGGGATGACTGCCGTCATCTGGACCGACGTGGTCCAGATGTTCCTGTACGTGGCCGGCGCCATCGTGAGCTTCTGGGTGATATTGGGGCACGTGCCGGGCGGCTGGAGCGAGGTCTGGAGCTCGGCGGCGGCGGCGGGCAAGCTGCAACTTCTGGACTTCCGGTTCTCACCCACCGCCGAGTTCTTCTCCCGTACATATTCCTTCTGGGCGGGCATCATCGGAGGCTGCTTCCTGACAACCGCCAGCCACGGAACCGAGCAGCTCCTGGTGCAGCGCCTGCTGGCCGCCCGCAGTCAGGGGGAGAGCCGCGCCGCGCTGCTGGGAAGCTGGGTGGTGATCTTCGTCCAGTTCAGCCTGTTCCTGTTCATCGGCCTGGCGCTCTGGGTCTTCTATTCGGGCGCGGGTCTGGCCGCTCCGCAGCCGGCCGACCGGATCTACCCCGACTTCGTGTGGCGATACCTTCCGCCGGGCGTGGCCGGACTGGTGGTATCGGCCATACTGGCCGCCGCCATGTCGAACCTCAGCGCCGCGCTGAACTCGCTGGCCTCCACCAGCATCATGGACTTCTACCGGCCTCTGGCGCGGCCCCGCGGGGAGAAGCACTACCTGCGCATGGCCCGCGGGGCCACGGTTTTCTGGGGCGTGGTGCTGCTGGCCATCGGGTACCTGGCGCGGCAATGGGGATCGGTGCTGGAGGCCGGCCTGTCGATTGCATCGGTGATCTACGGCGCTCTGCTGGGCGTCTTCCTGCTGGGCGTGCTGACCCGGCGGGTGGGCGAGAAGGCCGCCGTGGCGGGGATGGTTGCGGGCCTGGTCGCCATGGCCGCGGTGAAGCAGTACACGGCCGTCGCCTGGACCTGGTACGTGCTCATAGGCACGGTGGTGACTTTCTCGACCGGATGCGCCGCGTCCTTGTTCGAGCGCAAGGAGACTCATGCCTGAACCGCCTCCCGCCGCCGGCCTGCGCCGGGTCCTGGGGCCGTGGACCGCCGCATCCCTGGTAGTCGGCACGGTCATCGGCAGCGGCATCTTTCTGGTTCCAAGATCGATGGTGAACCAGGTCGGGTCGGCCGAAATGGTGTTCCTCGTTTGGGTGGCGGGGGGCCTGCTCTTCCTGTTCGGGGCCCTCAGCTACGCGGAACTGGGCGCGGCGATGCCCAAGGCCGGCGGCGAATACGTCTACCTGCGGGAGGCCTACGGGCCGCTGTGGGGGTTTCTGTACGGCTGGACACAGACCTGGGTGGCCAAGAGCGGCTCCATCGCCGGCATGGCCACGGGCTTTTTCTATTACCTGGCGAACTTCCGCCCCGGGCTGGAGGGCGTGCTGTTTACCGTCCGGCTTCCGATCGGCCCCGGGGGCGGGCCCTTGGAGATAAGCTACGGCCAGTTGCTGGCGGCGCTGGTGATCATGTTACTGGCCGGCGTGAACTCGGTTGGGGTGCGGTTCGGCGGCGGCGTTCAGGTGGTGATGACCGCCGCCAAGCTGGCATTGCTGGCGGCCATCATATTCGTCGGTCTCGGCTCCGGCCACGGATCGCCGGCTAACCTCACGTCTTCCATTCCCGCTTCGGGGGGCGTGGCGGGCTTCTTCGCCGCGCTGGTGGCGGCTTTGTGGGCCTACGACGGCTGGAACAACCTGAGCATGGCAGCCTCCGACGTGGCGCGCCCGCAGCGCAACCTGCCGCTGGCGCTGGTGGCAGGCGCGCTGGCCATCATGGCGGTCTATCTGGGGGCGAACCTGGCCTACTTCTACGTCCTGCCGGCCGAAGCCGTCGCCTCAAGCGACCGGGTGGCCGCCGAGATGATGCGGCAGATTGCGGGGGCCGGCGGGGCGGGCGCCGTGAGCATCGCCGCCATGGTCTCCATTTTCGCCGCTCTGAACGGCTCGATCCTGTCGGGCGCCCGCGTGCCGTTCGCCATGGCGGCCGACGGCCGCTTCTTTCGCTACGTGAGCCGGATTCATCCGGGCTACGGCACGCCCAGCCGGTCCATCCTCCTGCTGTCGGCGTGGGCGTCGATCCTGGTGTTCAGCGGCCGCTACGAGCAGCTCTTCACATATGTGATCTTCGCCAGTTGGATCCTCTACGGCCTGTCGGGCGCGGCGGTAATCGTGCTGCGGCGCAAGAAGCCGGGCCTTGCCAGGCCATACCGGACGCTCGGCTACCCCGTGGTGCCGCTGCTGTTTGTCTTCGGCGCCGGCTGCGTCGTGGTCTCCACGCTGATCAACTCGCCGCGGGAGTCGGTCATGGGGCTGGCGCTCATGTTCTCCGGCGTGCCGTTCTACTTCTACTGGAAACGCCGCACCTGGTGAAGGGGCCGGATGCGCCCGGCCCCCGGCCTGTCTGACGGCGTTTCCCGGCACGTGGCCGGGCTGAACAGCGTGGTGCGGTGACGGTATTATGCGAGGAATCCGGCGCGGCGGGCACTACTGTTGTGGAGGCTACAGTTGACAGCCAGATACCGGCTCGCGGCGCTGGGGGTGGGCATGCTGCTCGCCCTGGCGGCCCAGGCCCAGACCCAAAGCCGCACGGCCGCCAAGCCGTCCCCCGCCGACGCCGAATTAGAGAACGCCATCCGCCAGCGCTTCGCCAAGTCCAAGTCGGGCGCCGACAAGTTCACGGTCCGAGTGCAGGGCGGCGTGGCCACCATAGAGGGCAAGACCGACGTCGTACAGCGCAAGAGCGCCGCCACGCGCATGGCCAGGACGGCGGGCGCCAGGAAGGTGGTGAACAAGATCGAAGTGAGCGAGACGGCCCGCCAGGGCAGCGCCGAAAACCTGGCTTCGGGCCGGCGCCGCGCCCAGGTCAAACGCAGCGAAGTTCAGCGTTGAGCCAGCAGCCGGCATGCTAAAATAGGACATGAACCTCACGCAAGGATGATGTCCGAATGCGACGCTGCCTGATGAGTATCTTTGCGGCCATGGCGCTACTGGCCCAATCCCCGCAGCCCCCCTCCCAGCCCGCTCCCAGGGTCCCCGCCCTCATGGGCCTGCCCCCGGAGACCGTGGTGGCGACGGTCGACGGGTTCAAGGTCACGGCCGCCCAGTTGCAGGTGATTCTTCGAGCGCTGTCTCCAGCCCAGCAGGAGGAGGCCCTCAAGGCGCCGCAGGTGTTCCTGGGGCAGTTCGGACTGATGCGCAAGCTGTCGGAGCAGGCCGAGAAAGAGGGTCTGGACCAGAAGACCCCCACCCGCGAGCAGATGGCCTACAACCGCATGCTGGCGCTGGCGCAGGCCAAGCTCTCGGAGGGAGAAGCCGGAATCTCGGTCACGCCGCAGGATGTCAAGGACTTCTACGAGGGAAACCGGGACCTGTTCACCACGGCGCGGGTCAGGGTGATCTACATCCCGTTTTCATCCGCCCCCGGGACCGCGGGGAAGAAAGTGCTGAGCGAGAAGGAAGCCAGGGCCAAGGCCGACAAGCTGTACGCGGAATTGGCCGCCGGCGCCGACTTCATCAAGATGGTGAAGGAGCACTCCGAAGACGCGACCTCCGCCTCCAAGGACGGGGACTTCGGCACGCTGCGCCGGAGCGACCAGCTTCCGGAGGAGGTCAAGTCGGCAGTCTTCGCCCTGAAGCCGGGGCAGGTCAGCAAGCCGGTCCACCAGCCGAACGGCTTCTACCTGTTTCGAGCCGATGAAGTGAGCACGGAGCCGCTCGAGAAGGTGAGCGACCGGGTGATCAACGACCTGCGCAACTCCCGCTTCAACCAGTGGGTGGAGTCCGTTCAGAAGAGCGTGCAGGTCAAGATCGAGAGCACGGCGGCCTTCGCGCCGGCCGCTGTGCAGTAGGGACGGCCGTGCCGGGCGGGCCGCTGCGGGTGCGATTCGCCCCGGCGCCGCGCGCGCACCGCGGGAAGTTGCGGTCTGGAGAAGGCCCGGGGGCCGAGGTTCACGCCGGTTCGTTTCTCAGAAAGCGCGAAATCGTCCTGGATGCGGCCCTGCTGGCCAGTCCGGCGGAATTGACGCGGATCCTCACGCACGAGATCTATCATTTCGTCTGGATGCGGCTGCCCAACCGGGCGCGCCGTTCCTACGAGGATCTGGTCGCCGCCGAGTGCCGCAGGCGGGCGCCGGGCGAACTCGGCTGGTCCTCGGAGTGGCGCAAGGGCTCCCTCACCGCGCGCGACCGGCGCGAGCGGACGCGCCGCTGGCGCCAGTACGTGTGCGAGAGCTTCTGCGACACCGCCGCCTGGCTCTTCCGCCAGGCCGGCCGGCACCCGGAGTTTACGCTGGACCGGGCCGGCCGGGGGCGGCGGCGCGCATGGTTCCTGTCACGGGGAGAGCTGAAACGAATCTCAGTATAATTGAAGGCAGGTGATCCCCTTGACAATCCAACTCCGCGCTATAGGCGCGGTCAGTGTGTTTTCTCTGCTGATGCTGGCGGCCTGCTCGACCTCCTCGCAGGTCCGCGGAGGGTCTCCGTCGGTCAAGCCCGCCGGCGAGCGCAACACCGCCCCAGACTTCACCCTGAAGGACGCCGACGGGCGCTCGGTGAGTCTGTCCGATTACAAAGGCAGGGTCGTGCTGCTCAACTTCTGGGCCACCTGGTGCGGGCCGTGCAAGATCGAGATCCCCTGGTTTGTCGAGTTCGAAAGGAGGCACAAGGATAAGGGTTTCGCGGTCCTGGGAGTCTCCATGGATGAGGACGGCTGGGACGTGGTGCGGCCCTTCGTGGCGGGCATCGGGGTGAATTACCGGATCCTGCTCGGCACCGAGATGATGGCCGAACAGTATGGCGGAGTGGCCGCCCTGCCGACGTCATTCCTCATCGACCGCGAGGGGAGGATTGCCGCGACGCACGTGGGTCTGGTGAGCCGCCGGGACTATGAAGACGACATCAGCGCGCTTCTGGAATCTCAGTAGGACTCTGGCGGCGGCCCTGGTTTTGGCTCCGGCGCTTCCGGCACAGACTGGCCAGCCGCTGGCGGTGACGCCGCCGGCCAGAGCGTCCGGGGCCAGGAACGGCGAGCTGACGGCCAGGGTCGAGATCCGGATGCGCGGCGGCTATCACGTCAACAGCAACACCCCGAACGATGACTACCTGATCCCGCTGGCGCTGGCCTGGGACTCGTCTCTCGTGAAACCTCTGGAGACCATCTATCCCAGGCCGGAGTTGCAGTCGTTCTCGTTCTCCGACAAGCCGGTGTCGGTGTATGCCGGCGCTTTCGAGATCGTCACGCGGTTCGCGGTGCCCGCCAAGGCGCCTGTCGGGATGGCCGTGGTCACCGGCAGGCTCCGTTACCAGGCCTGCAACAACACCATGTGCCTGCCGCCCAGGACGGTGGAAATCAGGCTCCCCGTTGAGATTCGCGCCGGCCAGTGAGACGGCTGCTGATCCGCCCCGGCGCCATAGGCGACTTCCTTCTGTGCCTGCCGGCGATGGAGCGCCTGCGGGCCGCCCGCACCGAGGTCTGGGCAGCTTCGCGCAATCTCCCCCTGGCTCGCTTTGCGGACCGTAGCCGGGCGATCGCCGCCACCGGCCTGGACCTGGTTGGACTGCCGGACGTTGCGCCGCCCGCGGGGCTGCTCGACGAACTGCGCAGGTTCGATTCGATCGTCTCCTGGTATGGCGCGGGTCGAGCCGAGTTCCGCCAGGCCGTGGCTGGCCTTCCTTTCCGGTTCCTGGCGGCCGTGCCGCCGGCGGGCGCCGGAGTCCACGCCGCGGACTACTACCTTCGACAGGTGGGGGGGAGCGGGGAGGCCGTGCCGCGGCTCGATTGCCCGGCGGTAGAAGGCGGCTTCGTGGCCATCCATCCCTTCTCCGGAAGCGCCAGCAAGAACTGGCCCCTGGACCGGTACAGGGAACTGGCCCGGCGGCTGGGCCTGCCGGTGAAGTGGATCCTGGAGCGGGGGGGGGCCCGGGTGGAGGGAGTCAGGGCGGAGCCCTTCACCGACGATCTGTACGAACTGGCCTGCCGGTTGGCCGGGGCGCGCCTCTACATAGGAAACGATTCGGGCATCACCCATCTGGCGGCCGCGGCGGGAGCGCCGGTGCTGGCGCTGTTTGGCCCCACCGACCCGGCGGTGTGGGCGCCGCGCGGGCCGAAGGTGCGGGTGGTCGCCACCGGAAGGCCGGGCGAATCGATGGAGCTGATCGGCCTGACTGAGGTCCTGGAAACCGCGCAAACGCTCGCCGGATAGCGTATACTACTGCCTTTGGGCCTGCTAGGCGCACACAACATCCCCTGGGGGCAGTGATGGCTGCCGTAAGACCCGTAGATCTAACAGAAACACTTCTGAACACGACGGCCGAGCCTGCGCCGGACTCCGGCCTGGCGCGCCGCGCGCTGCGGTATATGATCCTGATGCGGGAGGTGGAGGACCGCATCGAGAAGAAGTTGTACCGGCAGGGCAAGATCGTGGGAGGGGTTTACGTCGGCCTGGGCCAGGAGGCCATTTCGGTGGGCGCCGGCCTCAGCGCCCTGGACGACGACATCCTGTTCCCATGCCACCGCGACCTGGCGCTGTATTTTATTAGGGGAGTGCTGCCGCGCCAGGTTATCGCCCAGTACATGGGGAGGGTCGGCGGGCTGACCCGGGGCAAGGACGGCAACATGCACATGGGCGACCTCGGCCTCAAGATCGTCGCCATCATCAGTTCCATCGGCGCCGCCGTGCCGGTGGCGGCCGGAGCGGCGCTGTCGCTCAAGTACAAGAGCCTGCCCAATGCCACCTACGTATTCTTCGGCGACGGCGCCACCAGCCGGGGCGACTGGCACGAGGGCATCAACATGGCCGCCGTCCTCAAATTGCCGCTGGTGCTGGTCTGCAACAACAACATGTACGCCTACTCGACCCCGCTCGACAAGCAGATGGCCTGCGCCAACGTGGCCGACCGCGGACCGGGCTACGGCATCCCCGCCGAGGTCGTGGACGGAAACGACGTCTTTGCCGTATACGACGCCGCCCGGCGCGCCCGCCAGCACGCCTGCGCCGGACGGGGGCCGTACCTTCTTGAGTGCAAAACCTTCCGTATGACCGGACACGCCGCCCACGATGCCGGGCTGTACGTTCCCAAGCACCTGTGGGAAGAGTGGGCCGCCAAAGACCCCATCAAACGGCTGGAGGGGATGATGCGGAGCCGGGGTTGGGCGGAGCAGGCCGAAATCGAGCAACTTTACGCGGACGTCCGCAGAGAAGTCGACGAGGCCGTGGAGTGGGCCGAGCAGAGTCCCTACCCGGATCCCTCCGAGCTGCTGGACAACGTGTACGGCCCTGATGAGCGGTGAGTTATGCAGACCACCTACCTTGAGGCAATCCGGCAGGGCATCTGGGAGGAAATGGAGCGCGATCCCGGTGTTTTTCTGCTGGGTCAGGACATAGGGGTCTACGGTGGGGCATTCAAGATCACGGCCGGGATGCTCGAGAAGTTCGGCGAGCGGCGCGTCATCGACACGCCGCTGTCGGAGTCGGCCATCGCGGGGGCGGCCATAGGGGCTTCCATGTTCGGGTTGCGCGCCGTGGCCGAGATGCAGTTTGCCGACTTCATCACGTGCGCCTTCGATCAGGTGGTGAACTTCGCCGCCAAGTGCCGCTATCGCTGGGGCGCCGCGGTTCCCATCGTGATCCGCGCGCCCTCGGGAGGCGGCAACCGCGGGGGTCCGTTCCACTCACAGAACCCGGAGGCGTGGTTCGTGCACGTGCCCGGGCTGAAGGTCGTCACGCCGGCCACCGCCCGCGACGCCAAGGGGCTGATCAAGTCCGCCATCCGCGACAACGACCCCGTGATCTTCCTGGAACACAAGGGTTTGTATCGGAGGATCAAGGAGGACCTGCCGGAGGTGCACTACACCGTGCCGATCGGCAAGGCGAGCGTTTTCCGGCCCGGCGAGGACCTTTCGATCATTACTTACGGCGCCATGGTTTATGTGGCCAGCGAGGCTGCCGACCGGTTGGCCGGGGAAGGCATCTCAGTCGAGATCGTCGACCTCAGGACGCTGCTGCCGGTCGACGAGGAGACCGTTTTGGCCAGTGTTCGAAAGACCGGCAAGGCCATCATCCTGCACGAGGACGTGCTGACCGGCGGCGTGGGGGGCGAGATTGCCGCGCGCATTGCCGAGCGCGCCTTTGACAGCCTGGACGGTCCCATAGTGAGAATCGCGGCCCCGGACACGCCGATTCCTTACAGCCCGCCGCTGGAGGACGCCTTCCTGCCCAGCGCGGCGAAGGTGGTTGAGAAGGCCCGCTGGCTCTGCGGCTACTGAGCCGGGGGTGCGGGGCCTTCCTTCGCCGTGGCGTCATTGGCCCTTAATTCCACGAGTGTCCGCAGGTCGAGCAGGTGCTGGGGGCGGTAAGCTTCCGGCGACCAGCGGCAGCCGGGGGCAAGCTGCACGCCGAGGAAGTAGCCGATCTCCTGGAAGAGGCAGTAGCGAACCGTGCCCTCGAACACGCCCTTGGGGTGGTTGATGTGGACTGTGGTATCGAGGGGGATGGGTTTGTCAACTTGCAGGCAAACTCCGGAGATTGAGATATCTTCCAGGTTGGCGAGCGTGCGCCTGGGGTGGCCGGTCTCGTCCTTGTAGAAGACCTCCACCATATCCGAGCACAGCATCCGCACGTGGGCCCGCCGCTCTTCCATATGCCCGTCTATCGGCCGGCCCCTGGCCGGGCTTTAGCGGGCCTGAGACGGCGCGCCCGTCCATGCCGCCACAGGCCGCGGGCCGAGTGTGATATGGTTGCAGCCGGAGGCGGCGATGCTCAAGTCAATTGAGCCCAGGGCTCTTTCCGTTCTGCGCATCATCGCGGGTTTCACCTTCTCGCTGCACGGCTTCCAGAAGCTGTTCGGAGCCTTCGGCGGCATCGGCGGAGAGGGCGGGACGGCGGTCTTGGGGTCGCTGGTCTGGACGGCCGGCGTGCTGGAGTGTTTCGGCGGGCTGCTGACAGCGGTGGGGCTGTTCACCAGGCCGGTGGCGTTTCTGCTGTGCGGCCAGATGGCGGTGGCCTATTTCCGCAGTCACGCCCAGGCCGGCTTCTGGCCGATCCTCAACGGCGGAGAACTGGCGGCCCTGTACTGCTTCATCTTCTTGTACCTGTCGATCGCCGGCGGCGGCAGCATCAGCCTGGACCGCTTGATCCGGAAGAAGAACTAGTCTCCCGAGTCGGAAGTCCGCTGAACAAGTGCGCCCGCTGACGCGCGCGGTTCTGTGCTTTCGAGGCGTTGCACAGAACCGCGGCCGTGAGGGAGCGGGATTGCAGGCCTGCGAGCTTCTGACTCGGGACATCAGGGAGGCGGCCAGAGGCAATTGACTATGGTTATTGACCATAGTCAAAGTTTGCGATAACCTGAAACCGATGGAAGAGATCGCGATCTCGAGATTCAAGGCGACGTGCCTGGGCGTGCTGGAGCGAGTCCGGAAGACTCGGAAACCGGTGCTGGTGACCCGGTTTGGCGAGCCGGTGGCGGAAGTGGTGCCGCCGAAGTTGCCGGATCGGCGCAACGACTGGCTGGGAGACATGGCCGGCACGGGGCGAATCCAGGGGGACATCGTAGCGCCGGCTGCTGATGAGCGGGATTGGGAAGTCCTGCGGCCGTGAGACTCCTTCTGGACACGCACATCTGGCTCTGGAGCCGGCTGGAGCCTGCCAGGCTGTCCCGAAAGGTCGCCAGGGAGCTCACCAACCCTCGCAATGAGTTGTGGCTGTCTCCCATCAGCATCTGGGAGACGGTGACCCTCTGCGAGAAGGGCCGCCTCTCGCTCGATGGGGGCGCCGCAGAGTGGATTTCGAAGGCGATGCGCGCCGTCCCGATGACGGAGGCTCCTCTCACTGCCGAGGTGGCGATGGAGACGGCCTCGGTGAGTCTGCCGCACCGCGACCCCGCGGATCGACTCCTCGTCGCGACGGCGAAGGTCCTCGGTTTGACGCTCGTCACAGCGGACGAGCGGCTGATCGGCTCGCGCCAGGCGCCCGTGCTGGCGAACCGCTGACGGGTGTGGTCAGCAGATGCGGGGGAGTTGCTCGCCGCTGAGCATGTCGAGGACGCGCGTGCCGCCGATGCGGCTGCGCAGAATCACCGGGCCTCTGGAATCGGCGGCCACCTGGCCGATGCGGACCGCTCCGGCCGAAACCGGAACGCCGCGCAGGATCTCGACCGCCCGGTCCGCCTGCGCCTCCGGCACGAACGCCGCGAAACGGCCCTCGTTGGCCACATAAAGCGGATCGAGGCCCAGGATCTCGCAGGCGCCCCGCACGGCGTCCGCCACCGGCACGGCCGCCTCCTCGATGCGCATCCCTACGCCGCGCGCCGAGGCGATCTCGTTCAGGGCCGAGGCCAGCCCGCCGCGCGTCAGGTCCCGCAGGCAGTGCACCTCGACGCCCGCCGCAAGCAGCGCTTCGACCGGCTCCCACAGCGGAGCCGAGTCGCTCAGGACCGGCGAGTCAAACTCCAGTCCCTCGCGGACCGAGAGCACGGCCACGCCGTGCGAACCCAAATCGCCGCTCAGGATTACGGCGTCCCCCGGCTGGAGGGAGGCGGGCGCGATCTTGAGCGCGGTCTCCACCACGCCGACGCCGGCCGTGGTCACAAACAGCCCGTCCCCTTTGCCCTTATCCACGACCTTGGTGTCGGCCGTCACCAGGGCCACCCCGGCGCGCCGCGCGGCCTCGCCCATGGACGCTGCCACAGTGTTGAGCGTCTCCATCGGCAGTCCCTCTTCCAGGATGAAGGCCGCGCTCAGCCACAGCGGCCGCGCGCCGCACATGGCCAGGTCGTTCACCGTGCCGTAGACCGCCAGGTCGCCGATCGTGCCGCCCGGGAACATAAGGGGCCGGACAACGTATGCGTCGGTGGTGAACGCCATACGCGACTGGCCGACGCGGACCACCGCGCCGTCGTGGCGGTCCGCCAGTTCCGGGCTGAACAGCGCGGGCAGGAAGACCTTCTCGATCAGTTGCTGGCTCAGTTTGCCGCCGCCCCCGTGCGCCAGCAGAACCTGGTCCCAGGCCGGCAGAAGCACGGGGCAGGCCGGCTCGAACTCCTTCATGAACGGTGCCTCCCGTAGAGGTAGTAGGCGGCGCAGGCCCCTTCGCTTGACACCATGGGCGCGCCGAGCGGCCTCTCCGGGGTGCAGCGCGCGGCGAAGGCGGCGCACTCCTGCGGTCTCTTGAGGCCTTGCAGCACCAGGCCGGCGATGCAGTCGCCCGCCTCCTCGGCGCGGCCGGGCGCGACGGGGAAGCGTGCCAGGGCGTCGAAGCGGCGGTACGGCTCGCGCAGGCCCAGCCCGCTCGCCGGGATCTCGCCGATGCCGCGCCAGGCGCGCGGGCTCACCTCGAAGACCTCGCGTATACGTTCCTGCGCCGGCCGGTTGCCTTCCCGGCGCACCGAGCGCCTGTACTGGTTCTCCACCTCGGCCCGGCCGCTCTCCAGTTGCACGAGGGCCATCAGAACGCCCTCCAGCAGGTCCAGCGGCTCGAAGCCGGTCACCACGATGGGCACGCCGTAGCGGCGCGCCAGCGGCTCGTATTGCTGGTAGCCCATCACCGTGCAGACGTGCCCGGCGGCGAGAAAAGCCTGGACCCGGCAGCCGGGGGAGCTCAGCAACGCCTCGATGGCCGGAGGCACCAGCACGTGCGCCACCAGGACGGAGAAGTTCCCGATGCCCTCGCGCGCCGCCTGCCACACGGCCATGGCGTTGCCCGGAGCCGTGGTTTCAAAACCGACCGCGAAGAACACCACCTCGCGGCCCGGATTCGACCGCGCCAGTTTCAGCGCATCCAGCGGCGAATACACGATGCGCACATCCGCCCCGCCGGCTTTGGCCTCGAACAGGCTCTTCGAGGAGCCGGGCACCCGCAGCATGTCGCCGAAGGAGCAGAAGATCACCTCGGGCCGGGAGGCAATCTCCACGGCGCTGTCGATCAGCTCCAGCGGCGTGACGCACACCGGGCAGCCCGGCCCGTGCACCAGCGTGACCAGCGGCGGCAGCAGGTCCTGCAAGCCGCTCTTGACGATGGTGTGGGTCTGGCCGCCGCAGATCTCCATGACGGTCCAGGGGCGGGCTACGGTCCGGCGGATGGCCTGCGCCAGTTGCCGGGCGGCCGCCGGGTCGCGGTACTCGTCGATGAACTTCACGGTCCCTGTGCTTCCTCCAGTTCAGCCATTTCCCGGAGCGTCTCAAAGATCTTCCGGGCCTCGTCCTCATCCACCACGCTCAGCGCGAAGCCGACGTGCACCAGCACGTAGTCGCCCAGGGCGGCCTCGGGCGTGTAAGCCAGGCACACTTCTTTCTGAACGCCGGCGAAGTCCACCTTGCCCCGCCGCACTTCGGGCGGATCTTCTTCGCAGACGCTCACTATCTTTCCCGGTACGGCGAGACACATGATCTTCCCTCACTTCACCCGGCGTCCGGCCAGGACCGCCTGGCCCAGGGCGATTCCCCCGTCGTTGGGCGGCACACGCTGGTGGGTGGCGACCCGGAAACCGCGGGATTCGAGCAGCGCCACGGTCCTCTCCACCAGGTAGCTGTTCTGGAACACGCCGCCGCTGAGCACAACGTTGCTCACTCCAATCCGCTCGGCGACGGCCAGAATCCACCCCGCCAGCGCGTTGTGGAACCTGGCTGCAATCAACGCGGCGGGCGTCTTCTTGGCGGCGTCCGCCCTTACGGCCTCGACGAGCGGCGCCCAGTCGGCCGCTCCGTCCGTCTCTCTTAAAGGATAACAGTCCGAGGTCGCCAGCGGCCCGATGGCGCGTTCCAGCAGCATAGCCGCCTGCCCCTCGAAGCGGTTCTCCTGCGCCAGGCCGGCAATCGAGGCGACCGCGTCGAACAGCCGACCCACGCTGGTGGTCAGGGGCGAGTTCACGCCGCTCTCCAGCATGCGCAGGATGAGCGGCCTGGAGGGCAACTCCGGAATGCCATCGGCTCCGAAGATCTCCCACAACAGGCTCGCCGCCGGGCGCCAGCCCTCGCGGATGGCGGCCTCGCCCCCCGGCAGGCGGAACGGACGAAGGTGCGCCACGCGCTCAAACTCATCCCCGCCGGCCAGGAAGAACTCGCCGCCCCAGACGGTGGCGTCGAGCCCGTAGCCGGTTCCGTCCCAGCCCACGCCCAGGTACTCGCCCCGCACATCGTTCTCGGCGGCGCAGGCGGCCACGTGCGCCTGGTGGTGCTGCACGGCGATGACCGGCAGGCCGGACCGCCGGGCCCAGGCCGTGGAGGCGTAATCCGGGTGCATGTCGCAGGCCACCAGCCGCGGCTCGAACCGGTAGAGCCGGCACAGGTCCTCGATGGCGCGCTCAAAGGCGGCGCGGGACTCGGCCGTGTCCAGGTCGCCCACGTGCTGGCTGACGAAGACCTGCCGGCCGGCGGCGATCGCCACGGTGTTCTTCAGGTGCGCTCCCACGGCGAGCACGGCGGGCAGATCGGCCGGGACGCGCACCGGAAGCGGAGCGTAGCCCCTGGCCCGCCTGAGCACGCTCTCCCGGCCCCGGGCCAGGCGCACCACCGAGTCGTCGCAGGGCCGCGCTATGGGCCTGTCGTGCATGACGAAAAGGTCCGCGATTCCGCCCAGCCGCGAGCGCGCCTCGTCGTTATCGGTTGCGATGGGCTCGTCGCTGAGGTTGCCGCTGGTGGCGACCACGGGGAAACCGCACTCCCGCATCAGCAGGTGATGCAGCGGCGAATAGGGCAGCATCACTCCCAGGTAGGGCGAGGACCTGGCGACACCGGGGGCGATCCGGCCACGCTCCTTCGGGCGCAGCAGGACGATGGGGGCTGCCGGGGACGCGAGGAGAGCCTCCTCGGCGGCGGACACATCGCAACAGTCCCGGGCCATCTCCAGGGATGGCATCATGATGGCGAACGGCTTCTCCTCGCGGCGCTTGAGCCGGCGCAGGCGCGTTACCGCGTCTTCGTTGCGGGCGTCCACCAGGAGTTGAAAGCCGCCGATGCCCTTGAGCGCCACTATCTGTCCGGCGCGGAGGGCGGAGGCGGCCGAGAGGACCGGATCGCCGCTCCCTGACGGTCGCGGTTCGGTGCTGAGGCGGGGGCCGCAGGCGGGGCAGGCGTTGGGCTGCGCGTGGAAGCGGCGGTCGAGCGGATCGTTGTATTCGCAGAGGCACCGGGGGCACATCCGGAACGAGTGCATGGTGGTGCGCGGGCGGTCGTAGGGGATGTCCAGAATGATGGTGTAGCGCGGACCGCAATTGGTGCAGTTGGTGAAGGCGTAGCCGGACCGCCGGTCCGCGGGGCCGCTCAGTTCGGCGAGGCACGCGGGGCAGGTGGCCAGGTCCGGCAGGAGGCTTGCGGTCTTGCCGGCGGCCTCGTCGCTCGGCCGGATCTCGAAGCCGGTGTATCCGGCCGGGGCCAGGTAGCTGACCTCCCGCGTCAACACCACCGCGGCGTCCGGCTTGCCGGTTTCGATTCGTTCGAGGAACTGGTCCAGCCCGCCGGATGGGCCCTCGACCTCGACCACCAGTCCGGCGCTCGAGTTAAGGACCCAGCCGGCCAGGCCCAGTTCCTTAGCGAGACGGAAGACAAACGGCCGGAATCCCACTCCCTGAACGGCGCCGCCGAGCGTCAGGCGCAGGCGTTCCAGCCGGTCCTCCTCACAGCGCGATTTCCGCCTTCATCACGGACTCACCCGGCGCGCCGGTGATCGTGAAGCCCAGCCTCTCGCAGACGCGGCGCATGACGGCGTTATCCTGGAGAAGGCCGCCCACCACCCTGGCCAGCTTCTCATCCCGGGCGAATTTCAGCAGGCGGCTCATCAGCTCCGTGCCGAGCCCTCTGCCCTGAAATTCGTCGCCCACCAGCAAGGCGAACTCGCCGTCATTGGTCCCGGAGAGCTTGCGCAGGCGGCCGATGCCGATGATGCTCGCGCCGCCCGTGGCGTCCTTCTTCTCGGCGACCAGCGCCATCTCGCGGTCGTAGTCGATGAAGCAGATCCTGACCAGCCGTTCGTGCGCCACGCGCTGGCTGAGCTTCAGGGCCTGGAGGTAGCGGAGATAGACCGACCTCTCAGAGAGACCCTCATGGAACTTGACCACGAGCGGTTCGTCTTCCGGACGGATCGGCCGGATCAGCACATGGTCGCCGCTCTTCAGCTTCCAGGCGCCGACATATTGGTTCGGGTAGGGGCGGATTGGCAGTTGGGGAAGATCCTCCTCGCGCACGCCCGGTTCGTGCAGCACCACCCGGGCATCGAGTGCGATGAGGCGCTCGGCGGAAGCCAGCAGCGGGTTGATGTCGATCTCCTTGACCCAGCGCTGCTCCACAACCAGACGGCTGAAGTGGACCAACATCCGCTCCATGGCCGCCAGGTCCACCGCCTTGCGTCCCCGCACGCCTTGCAAGGCCTTGTATATCCGGGTCCTCTCCATCATGCGGCGGGCCAGCGTGCTGTTGAGCGGGGGCAACCCGAGCGCGCCGTCCTTGAAGACCTCAACCAGCTGGCCGCCCAGCCCGAACAGGATTACCGGGCCGAACTGCGGGTCGAGGCTGCTGCCGAGGATCAGCTCGTAACCGTCCAGCCTGATCATGGGCTGCACCGTAACGCCCAGGAAGTGGCCTTCTCCGGCTTTCTCCTTCACGCCGGCCTGGATCTTGCGGAACGCGTCGCTGACCGCGGCCGCGTCCTTGAGGTTGAGCTGCACGCCGCCCACGTCGGTCTTGTGGGTGATGGTCTCACTGAACAGCTTGAGGACCACCGGGTAGCCGATCTCGCCCGCGGCCTTGACGGCCTCCTGCTCGGTCGCCGCAACACGGGTCTCCACCGTCGGGATCCCGTAAGCTGCCAGCACCTGCTTGGACTCGAACTCGGTCAGGATCGTGCGGCCGCCGCTGCGCGCGGCCTGAATGACGGCCTCGGCCTTCTCGGGCCGGACGTCGGCTTCACCCACGAACACGGGGGTCTCGTAAAGGCCGCGCAGGTTCACGCTGTACTGCCATGCGTAGGTGAACATGCGGGCGGCAGTGTCGGGGTAAGGGAAGGTCGGGATGCCGGCCTGGTTCAGGATACGCTCACCGGCGGCCACCTCGGGCCCGCCCATCCAGCTTGCGAACACGGGCTTGTCGCCCAGGCTGGCGTAGGGCTTGAGCTGCTCGGCGATCTGCGTCGGATCGGTCATGTCCTGCGGCGTCAGGATGACCAGCATGCCGTTGCTGTTGGCGTCCTTGGCGGCCGTCGCCAGGGCCTTGGCGTAGCGGTCCGGCGTGGCGTCCCCGATGATGTCGACAGGGTTGTTCCGGCTCCAGGTGGGCGGGAGGAAAGTGTTGAACTCCTGGAAGGTCTCCGGAGAGAGATCCGTCAGTTCCGCTCCGCTGGTGATCAGGGCGTCGGTCGCCAGAACCGCGGGGCCGCCGGCGTTGGTGAGGATGGTCAGCTTCGGTCCCTTCGGCGCCGGCTGCTTGGCCAGGACCTCCGCCATGTAGAACAGGTGCGATATCTGGTTCACCCGCAGCACGCCGCTGCGGCGGAAGGCGGCGTCGAGCACGTCGTCGGAACCCGTCAGCGAGCCGGTATGCGAGGCCGCGGCCTTGCCGCCCTGCGCCGTGCGGCCCGCCTTGATGACGATGATCGGCTTGCTCAGGGCCACCTCGCGCGCCGCCGACAGGAAGCCGCGCGCATCGCCGATTGACTCCATGTAGATAAGGATGCTCTTGGTGCGCGGGTCGTCGCCCAGGTAGTAGATCAGGTCGCCCCAGCTCACGTCCACCATGGCGCCGATCGACAGGAACGCGCTGAAGCCCACCAGTTCGCGGAAACTCCAGTCCAGCACCGCCGTGCACAGCGCGCCGCTCTGGCTGATGAACCCGACCGACCCGGGGCGCGCCATGCCGCGGCCGAAGGTCGCGTTAAGCCCGGTCGGGGGACTCATGACGCCCAGGCAGTTCGGGCCGATGATGCGCACGCCGCCCTTCCTGGCCTCCTCGAGCAACTGCTGCTCGAGTTTGGCGCCCTCCGGCCCCAGTTCCTTGAAGCCTGCCGAGATGACGATGGCGCCCTTGACGCCCGCCTCAGCGCAATCGCGTATGACGCTGGGGATCACCGGGGCGGGAGTGATGACCACCGCCAGGTCCACCGGCGCCGGAACGTCGCCGACGGTGGGGTATGCCTTGATGCCCAATACGCTCGGGCGCTTCAGATTGACGGGATACACCGTCCCGCCGAACGGCGTGCTGATCAGGTTCCAGAGCACTGTGCGGCCGACGCTGCCAGGCGTCTCCGTCGCCCCGATGACAGCCACGCTTTCGGGTGAGAAGAAAACGTCCAGCGGCTGCGGCCGCTTGAGGATCGTAGCCTCTGATTCCACGCCGAGCTTCTTGTAATGCTTCATTGCGTCTTATCCTTGGAAATATGAATTAGGGTCTCGATCGAGAGCCGCGTGCCGGCTGGAAGAGGCTTTCCGTCCTTCGACCCCCGAACAAACAATTATCCCTCAACGAGCGCCGCCGCAATACCACATAACGACCGTCCTCGGAACCTTTTTGGCCCGTCTTCGTATTCCTCCCTGAGGAGGCGACCTTGGCGAAGTTCCTGCTTTTCTGCATCCTGCTGGTGCTGTGCTGGCCGCTGGCCCTGCTGGCGCTGGTGCTGTTCCCGCTGATCTGGCTGCTGCTGATCCCCTTCAAACTGCTGGGTTTCGCGGTGGGAGGGGTGCTCGCCTTCATCCAGGCGCTGTTCTATCTTCCCGCGCGCGTGCTGGGCTGGCCGGGACGCTAGGGGCGAGGCGCGGTTCAACGCGGCGTGGGCAGCGGCGCGGCCACCGATCCGCCCAGGCCGGCGTAGGATTCCCTGACGCGGGTCACTTTGTCGCCCTCGAAACTCACAAAGACGATCCGGCCGGGAGGCGTGCCGTAGATCCAGTCCTCGACCTCCACGCCGTCAACCGTCTCGCGCACCTTCCGGTCGGGCTTGCCCATCGCCAGAACCACCTGCTCGCGGTCCATGCCGTCGACCGCTTTCTTCTGCGCGATGGCCTGCTTCACCGGCTCGGGCAGAGTCTCGAAGTAGTGCTCGCCGGCGCTGCGGCGGTTGAAGTCGAGCACCGGGGCGAGCAGTCTCTTCACCTCGGCGGAGGCAAGCGGAGAGATGCGCTCGCTGAACACCAGGGCCAGCGTGGTGCCGCCGGGGGCCGCCCTGTAGGAGCCTCCCCCGATGGGCGTCGTGCGGGTGCCCGTACCCACCTCGATCCGCTCGTACCACCGGCGGCCTCCCTTGGCGCCGCCGTTGAGCTGGAACTCGATCCGGTCGCTCTTGATTTCAAGCTTCGTCACTTGCACGAGGTCCCCAATCCGCGCGGCAGGTCCGGACTCCCGGCCGATCCGCTCCCACAGAGCCTTGTCATAGGAGCCGTCGCTCGTGAGGATCAGAGCCTTGGTGGAGCGCGGCAGGGGCGCCGTGGCGGTGGCGAACTCGGCCGAAAGGCCCCGTATCAGCTCGTAGCGCTCCTGCTTGGTCAGCTTGAGATCGGCGGCCAGCCCGGCGACAGCCACCAGCAGCCATGCGTAAACGAGGCGCACTCAAACCTCCCCGGCTCCGCGCAACAGGAAGGGCGTCTGGGGCCTGACCGGCGCCTTCCACAGGTACACGAAAAGGAGAACCACCACCCCGCTTGTCAGCAGGCCCCCTTCGGGGCCGTAAGCGCCGCCGCTCCAAAGCGGCCCGATCCTCCAGTCGAGCGCGTAGCCCGTTACGTCCATTGTAAACCCGCTGAGATTCACGCCGAAGACCGGCAGCATCCAGTTCCAGCCCAGGTGCAGTCCGATCGGAAGCCACAAGTCACCGCTGCGAAGGAAAGCGTAACCCAGCAGGATGCCCCACAGAGCCGTGTTCACGATGCCGATCCTGGTCACCCCCAGGTTGCCGGCGTGCATCAGGCCGAACAGAATCCCCACCGGCAGCACCGTGGCGGCGGGGCCGACGACGGCGATCAAGGATTGAAAAGCATACCCTCGGAAGAGCATCTCCTCGCCGATGGCGCCGAAAAGCAGGATCACCATTACGAACAGAAAGGTCCGTGCGTGAGGCTCGGAGCCCGGCACGGCCCGAAAACTCGCCAGCCCCAGGGCGACCGGCCCGGCCAGCACCAGGCAGGCCGAGCCCGCGCCGCCTCCGAGCCCCACCAGCAGGTTGCGCACGCCGGCCTTGTTCCAGCCCAGCCCAATCGCCGTCAGGCCGGCCCTCTCAAAGAAGCGCATGGACAGGGCGTTGGCCGTGGCCGCGGCCAGGAATCCGCCCAGCGCCGCCTGCAAAAGGACGCTGCCCGTCGAGCTGAGCACCCAGGCGAAGCCGGTCAGGCCGATGATGAGCAGGAAGACGTAGACGCCGACGCGCAGCGCCACGCCGGTCAACCTGGTCCACCTGTCCCGCCCCACGGCGCCTCCTATTCCGGCTCTACTCTCGCGCTGAGGCCCCGGCGGGCCACCCGCACGGGAATCAGCGTGCCTCCGGCCCCGACCAGCGAAGCGGACACACGCTCCCTGGCTCCCTCCTCCACCAGGAACACCACGCAGCCGCCCCCGCCGGCGCCGCACACTTTGGCGCCCGTGGCGCCGTTGCGGCGCGCCGCCGCGACCAGGCGGTCGATCAGCGGCGTCGTGATGCCGGGAGAGTTCCGGCGGCGGTGCGCCCACTCCTCCCGCAGCAGCCGGCCGGCCTCCGGCCAGTCGGCGCTTTCCAGGGCCGCGGCCATGCCGCGGGCGATGGAGGCAATCTGGTCGAAGTTGCGGCGTACCCGGCGGTTCCCGTCGATGTGGGCCTTCATGACCTCCCAGTTGTTAATGCCGCTCTGCCGCGGCGCGCCCGTGTAGGCCAGGACCACGCGCTCCTCTAGCAACCGGGGCTCCACGGCCAGGCGCCGGCGGCGGACGCCCTCGGGACGCAGTTCGACGGCGTTCACACCCCCGTACATGGCGGGGTAGTAATCCTGGCACCCGGTCGGGACTCCTATGACTTGCGCTTCGATGTTCTGGATCGTCTCCCTGAGTTGCTCGTTGCCGAATCTGCGGCCGCACAAGCGCGCCAGGGCGCCTGCCATTGCGACGAGCAGCGTGGAGGAGCCGGCCAGCCCGGCTCCCGCCGGCGCGTCCGAGCCGGTGGTCATGTGGAAGCCCGTTGGTGGCGCGAAGAAACCGGCCAGCCGCGAGGCCAGCGCAAGTCCGTGTCTGGAGTTGCTGCGCAGTTCGGCAAGCGAGGCGAAGGACTCCTCTCCAGCCAGATCCTCAGACCGCAGCACGATGCGCCGGTCCCGCCGCTGCCGGATAGTGCAGCGGGCGTACAGGTCGACGGCGAAGTTGACCGTGACCGCGCCAGGATGAAACAGGTAAAGAGGCCAGATGTCCAGCGTGCCGCCGGCCAGATCCACGCGGCAGGGGGCTTCAGAGGTGATTTGCATTGCGCCTGTTGGAGTCTCAGGAAACGATAGCACAGCGTGGCGCGCAAAGAGCGGCAGGAAATGTTGGGTGGAGCGCGTGTGGGCAAGGTTTCTGAGTCACCAGGAGGCCCGCCGGGCAAGCCTGGAGCATTACCGCGGGTTGACCCCGCAACAGAGGCTTGGCGTCCTGCTCGAGCTGATCGCCGCCTTCCGGAAGGAGGAGGATGCATCTTCCCGAAGGCTGGAGAGAGCTTATCGAGCGTCTCAACTCCCACGGCGTTGAATACTTGATCGTGGGTGCTTTCGCCCCGGCTTTTCACGGTTTCCCGGGCTACACGGGCGACATCGACCTCCTGGTGCGGCGCTCACCTGACAACGCCGGGAGGCTCGAAGCCGCCCTGGGGCAGCCTTCGGCTTCGGCTCTGCCGGCATCCCTGCCGCGGATTTTCTGGAGGCTGACCGGATCATTCAATCAGGAGTCGCCCCCAATCGCATCGACTTGTTGACTTCCATCAGCGGGGTGGCGTTCGAAGAAGCCTGGGCTGACCGCGTCGACCCCGAACTGGACGGACTTCCGGTCGCGTTCATCGGACGGGCGGCTCTTATCAGGAACAAGAAGGCGGCGGGACGCACGCAGGACATTGCGGATCTTGAGGCGCCGGGAGCGGAGTAGCAGGCGGTTGCGCCCTCGCAGAACGGCGTACGCGCCCTTGACATACCAGCGGGCTACTAATACGCTGGGTCTTTGCGACCGGCTTGAGCCGGATCGCCCGGACTGGACAACTCTATGCCTGCTGTCTTGTGCCTGCTTGCCAGCAACGCTCCTTCACGCCTGATTTCCCTGAACTGGGTGGACCTGGCGATCATTGTCATCTACTTCGTCGCCGTGCTGGCCATCGGCTACTACCTCAAGGAGCGCGCCTCCACGGGGGAGGATTTCTTCCTTGCCGGCCGGGAGATGACCGCCTGGGTGGCCGGGCTGAGCTTCCTGGCGGCCAACCTCGGGGCGCTGGAGCTGATGGGATGGGCGGCCGCCGCCTATCAGTACGGCATCCTGGCCACGCACTGGTACTGGATCGGCGCCATCCCCGCCATGCTCTTCCTGGGCGTGGTGATGATGCCGTTCTACTACATCTCCAAGGCTCACTCCGTGCCGGGCTACCTGCAACTCCGCTTCGGGGAATCCACGCGCGGCCTGTCGGCGGTCTCCTTCGGCCTCATGACAGTGCTGATGAGCGGCATCAACATGTACGCCATGGCGCTGGTGATGAAGGTGGTGCTCGGCTGGGACATCAACTTCAGCATCTGGGTGTCGTCGATCACCGTGGCGATCTACGTCGCACTGGGCGGGCTGCGGTCGGCCATATTCAATGAGGTGCTCCAGTTCGTACTGATCTGGCTCGGCGCGCTGCTGATCCCCATTTTCGGGCTGATCGAAGCCGGCGGCTGGAGCGGCATGAAGGCAAGGATCGCCCAGAACTTCCCTGGAGGCGACTACACGCACCTGTGGCGCACCATGGGCTCGTTCGGCGACAACCCCATGGGGATTCACTGGACCGGCATCGTGCTCGGCCTGGGCTGGGTGATCTCGTTCGGCTACTGGACCACGGACTTCCTGGTCGTGCAGCGCGTGATGGCGGCCAAGGACCTGCGGTCGGCCAAGATGGCCCCCATCATCGGGGCCGCCTTCAAGATGATGGTGCCGGTCATCGTCATTCTGCCCGGACTGCTGGCGCTGGCCGTGCTGCCCGTGACCCTCGTGGGCGAGAGCGAGGCGCTGGCGACCGGAGGACACAGCTACAACGAAGTGCTGCCCCTGATGCTGGCGCGCTACTGCGGGCCGGGATTGCTCGGCCTGGGCATCACGGCGCTGATCGCGGGCTTCATGTCCGGCATGGCGGGCAACGTCAGCGCCTTCGCCACCGTGTGGACATACGACATCTACCGCGCGTACGTGCGCAAGAACGCCAGCGATTCCCACTACGTGAGCATGGGCCGCTGGTGCACCATCCTGGGCGTGCTGGTCAGCATCGGGACGGCATACCTGGTCATGCAGTTCCTGAGCATCATGGACTACGTGCAGGCCCTGTTCAGCTTCTTCATCGCGCCGTTGTTCGGCACGGTCCTGCTCGGGATGATGTGGAAGCGGGCCACCCCGGCGGGCGGCTTCTGGGGCCTGCTGGCCGGCACCGTGTCCTCCATCGCGATGTGGGCCTGGGTGAAGCTCCATCCCGGCGCGCTGGCCATAATAGCCTTTTCCAGCGACGCCAAGGACATGGCCGAGAACATGTACCGCGCGCTGTGGAGCTGGATCATCTGCGTGGTGGTGACCGTGGTGGTCAGCTACCTGACCAGGCCCAAGCCCGTGAGCGAGCTGGCGGGTCTGGTCTACGGCTGCACGGACCTGCCCTCGGAGGGGCACCTGCCGATCATCCAGAGGCCCGTTTTCTGGGCCTGGGTGGTGTGCGCGGTGTTCGTGGTTTTGCAGATCATATTCTGGTAAGCATCCATGACCCAACACAAGGAACCGATATCGATCTGGTATTTCACGGGACTGGTGCTCACGGTCTTTGGAGTGCTGATCCTGGGCGCGGGCATCTACGACGTGGCCGCCGGAGTGAAGCGCGGCACAGTGCTGGCGGAGTTGCACGCCGGGATCTGGTGGGGGGCGCTGCTGGTGGCGCTGGGGGTGGTCTACCTGCGTTACTTCGCGCCCGGCCGCGCCGGGCGCAAGCGAGGATAAAGGAGTCAAAGACATGGCTGAGAAGATGACGTTCGGATTGATCGTAGGCAATCGCGGGTTCTTCCCCGACCACCTGGCCAAGAGCGGCCGGGAGGAGATGATCTCGGTGCTCACGGGCGCCGGGTACGGCGTGGTCTGCCCGGATGCTGCCCTTACCAAGTACGGCGCGGTCGAAACCCGCGAGGAAGCCAAGAAGTGCGCCGAGTTGTTCCGCGCCGCCAGCGGGAGGATCAACGGGGTCATCGTCACGCTCCCCAATTTCGGCGAGGAACGGGGGATCGTGGAGGCCCTACGCCTGGCCAACCTGAACGTGCCGGTCCTGGTGCAGGCCACGCCCGACACCGCCGGCAAGATGACCATCGCCGACCGCCGCGACAGCTTCTGCGGCAAGATGAGCGCATGCAACAACCTCCAGCAGTACCGCATCCCTTACTCGCTCACCTCGCTGCACACCGAAGCTCCGTCTTCCAAGGAGTTCAAGGACGACCTGGAGTGGTTCGCGGCCGTCTGCCGGGTGACGGGCGGGTTGCGGAAGCTGCGGGTCGGCGCCATAGGCGCTCGCCCGGCGGCCTTCAACACGGTGCGCTACAGCGAGAAACTGCTGGAGGCCCACGGCATCGCCGTCGAACCCATCGACCTGTCGGAGATTTTTGGCCGCATCGAGCGGCTGAAGGACGGCGACCCGGCCGTCAAGGCCAAGCTGGACGCCATCGGCGGCTACGTCAACACGGAGGGCGTGCCCGCCGCCAGCCTCCTCAAAATGGCCAAGCTGGCCGCCGTGGTTGAGTCCTGGATGCAGGCCCACGAGCTGGACGCCAGCGCCGTGCAGTGCTGGACCTCCATGGAGGAGTACTTCGGCGTGGTCCCCTGCACCGTCATGAGCATGATGTCCAACAACCTGATGTCCAGCGCCTGCGAGGTGGACATCCCCGGAGTGGTGGCCATGCACGCCCTGCGCCTGGCTTCGGAAACGCCCAGCGCGCTTCTGGACTGGAACAACAACTACGGCGACGATCCCGACAAGGCGGTCTGCTTCCATTGCAGCAATCTGCCCAGGCACTTCTTCAAGGACGCCCGCATGGACTACCAGGAGATCATCGCCGGCACCGTGGGCAAGCTCAACACCTTCGGCACCTGCGTGGGCCGCATCAAGGCCGGTCCGGTGAGCTTCGCGCGCTTCTCCACGAGCGACCTCACCGGCCGGATCCGCGGCTACCTGGGCGAGGGCGAATTCACCGAGGATCCCCTCACGACCTTCGGCGGCGCAGGCGTGGTCCGCATAGCGAACATGCAGCTTCTCTTGCGCCACATCTGCGAGAACGGCTTCGAGCACCACGTGGCCGCCAACTTCAGCGCCAAGGCGGCGGCCGCCGTCCACGAGGCGGCGACCAAGTATCTGGGCTGGGACATCCACTACCACCGCTAGCAGCGGGCCAGGTGAGCGGGCGTCCGCCCGCTCACGCTCGCGGTTCCGTGCCCGGCGCCGAACCGCGGCCGTAAGGGGGCGGACGCAATGGCCATTGTCGCCGGAGTGGATTTCGGCACGCTTAACGTTCGTGTGTCGATCGTGGACAGCAGGCGCGGCCGCCTGGGCTCCGGAGTGGCCGATTACCCGCTCCACCGGAGGAAGGAAGACCCGGATCACGCCACGCAGAGCCACGCCAGCCACATGCGGGCGCTGGCCGAGGCGGCCCGTGCGGCGCTCGGCGAGGCCGGCGTCGCCGGAGACCGGGTCGAGGCGCTGGCTCTGGACACCACCGGCTCCAGCGTGATCCCCGTCGGGGAAGGCCTGGAGCCGCTCGACGACTACTACCTGTGGTGCGACCACCGGGCCTGGCGGGAAGCGGCCCTGATCACCGAGACCGCCCGTGCCCGGAAACTGGCTGCCATCGACTGGTGCGGCGGCGTCTACTCCTCCGAATGGGGCTTCTCCAAGCTCCTGCACTGGCTGCGGAACAACCCCGCCAAGCGCGGCCGGCTGGTGGGCGCGCTGGAGCACTGCGACATGGTGGCCGCCGTGCTGTGCGGGATCACGGACCTTGACCAGGCGCCCCGCTCGGTCTGCGCCATGGGGCACAAGTGGATGTGGAACCAGGCGCTGGGCGGCTTGCCGCCCGAGGATTTCCTGGTTGCCGTGGACCCCTTGCTCCACGGCGTCCACCGCTTGCTGAGAGGCCGTTACGCCACCAGCGACCGGATGGCCGGCAGGCTGTCTCCGGAGTGGGCGGCCAGGCTGGGCTTCCGCCCCGGCATTCCGATTCCGGTGGGCGCCTTCGACGCGCATTGGGACGCCATCGGGGCCGGCATTCGCGAGGGCGACGTTGTCAACGTGGTGGGAACTTCGACCTGCATCATGGCCATTGCGCGCGAGACGGGCCTGATTCCCGGCGTGTGCGGCGTCGTCAAGGGGTCCATTCATCCACAGATGGCGGGGATCGAGGCGGGCCTGTCGGCCACCGGCGACATCTTCGAGGCCATCGCCCGCCGCGCCTCGGCCACGGTCGCGGAGCTGTCGCAGGGCCTGGAGAAGTTCAGGGCCGGGCAGACCGGCCTGCTGCGCCTCACCTGGGACAACGGCGACCGCACCGTTCTGGTCAACCCGGAACTGGGCGGCGTGACGCTCGGCTGGAAGCTCACCGGCACCGCACAGGACGAACTGTTCGCCGCCATCGAGGGCACGGCGTTCCACACGCGCGTCATCCTGGAGCGGATGGAGGGGCACGGCGTGCCCATACGCCGCGTCATCAACGGCGGGGGCGTCCCGCAGAAGAACGAAACGCTGAACCGGGTGTACGCGAGCGTGCTCAACAAGCCCGTGATGGTCCCGGAGACCGAAGTGACCAGCCTCGGCTCCGCGATCTTCGCTTTCATGGCCGCCGGCGCGTTCGGCTCGGTGGAGGAAGCCCAGGACGCCCTGTGCCCGCGCTATCGCACCGTGCAGCCGGAGCCCGCCGCCGCCGCGGTCTATGAACAGCTTTACGCCCTGTACCGGAAGCTTTACTACGGAATGGGCCGCGCCTCGGCCGCCCCGGCCGCTGTGGGAGACGTCCTGCCCCTGTTGCGTTCCATAGCCGCCGGGGGCGCCCGTGGCTGATACAATATCGAACCATGGAACAGGTCTCCAGGAGGCACTTCTTCTTCGGCAGCCTGCTGGCGGGGGCCGTCCCGGCGGGCGGCTTCGGCAGCGTGCCCTCGCTCACGGCGCTCGGCTACAAGTCGCCTAACGAGAAACTCAATATCGCCTCGATCGGCGCCGGCGGCCAGGGCGCCGTCGGCATCAACGCGCTCGCCCGCATCGGCGAGAACATCGTGGCGCTGTGCGATCCTGACGCGGCGCGCGCGGCGCAGATGTTCCGGCTCTACGAGCAGGTCCCCAAATACGCCGACTTCCGCAGGATGCTGGAAAAGGAGGAGAGGAACATCGATGCCGTGCTCATCGCCAGTCCCGACTTCATGCACGGCATCCAGGCCATGTGGTCGATGGAGCGCCGCAAGCACGTCTACGTGCAAAAACCCATGACCCGCACGGTCTGGGAGGCCCGACAACTGAAGGAAGCCGCGTTGAAGTACAGGGTCGCCACGCAGATGGGCAACCAGGGCTACTGTCAGGAAGGCCCGCGGATATGCTCTGAGATGATCTGGTCGGGCGCCATCGGCAACGTGACCGAGTGTCACGCCTGGACCAACCGTCCGGTGTGGCAGCAGGGGATCGCCGAGGAACCCCCCGGGGAGCCCGTGCCGGACACGCTCGATTGGGATGCCTGGCTGGGAATCGCCCGGCCGCGTCCGTTCAGCTTCGCCTACCTGCCGTTCAATTGGCGCGGCTGGTACGACTTCGGCTGCGGCGCGCTCGGCGACATGGCCTGCCACGTCCTTGGCGCGCCGAACATGGCGCTGCTGCTGGGCGCCCCCACCACCGTGGAGTGCATAAGGCAGGAAGGGAAGAACCGACTGACCTACCCCACGAGCTCGATCATCAGGTTCACTTTCCCGGCCCGCCACAACATGCCGGCGCTGACGCTCTACTGGCACGACGGGGTGAGGGGCGGCCTGCCCGCCGAGTTCCGGCCCAAGGATATCCCCGAGGACGAGAAACTGGGCGACCTGCCCCGGGCAGCGGCGCCGCCCGCCGGGGCCGCACGCGGACCCGTCACCGCGCCCGCCGCTCCGGGAGGCGGCGCGGGCAGAGGGCCTGATCCCTATAACCAGGCGGTGGAGAAGCGCAGGGCCCCCTACAACAGCCCGGCCGACAGCGGCGTGCTCTACCTCGGCGACAAGGGTTACATGACCACTGGAGAATACGGAGGCAGCCCGCGCCTGGTGCCGGCGGAGAAAATGGAGGGATACAGGCCGCCTCCGCCTGTGCTGGTGCGGCACCCGGAGACTTACAGCGACTGGGTCCGGGCCTGCAAGGGCGGCGACCCGGCCGCATCCAACTTCGAGGTGGCGGCTCCGTTCACCGAGTGGATCGCAATGGCCTGCATTGCGCTGCGCGTGGAAGGCAAGCTGGAGTGGAACCCTAAGCGGATGGAGTTCACCAACAACCGGGAAGCCAACAAGTACCTCAGGCCTGAGTTCCGCCGGGGCTGGTCCTGGACCTAGCAGGCTGCTGAAAAAGGCCCCGACAGGCCAAGAGGCCTGTCCCACCTGGACCGCAAGCCGCTGAATCTGCGGTGTGGGACAGGCGCTCCCGCCTGTCTTGCACGGGCGAATAGGCCTTCGTCAGCAGCCTGCTAACGCCGGCCTTGGCGCGCGCCGGCCCCCGTGCCCCCGCCGGTACCCGGTGTGTGGATGGGGCCTGAACCGTCCCGTGGCCCGGTCATCTTGCCGCGGCCTTGATCCGTGCCCGCCCCGCCGCCCGCGCCGGGCGTGTGAAGCGGGCCGGAGCCGTCACGCGGACCCGCCTGCTGTCCGTTTCCCCGGTTGTCCTGCTGCCCCTGCCGCTGGCCGTTTTGCTGGCCGGCTTGAGGCGGGTTGAACGCCAGCGCCGTGCCCGCGAGCGTGAGGGCCATGGTTGCAGCTGCCAAGTATCTCTTCGTCATGCGATCAGTCTCCTTTGGGACCTCACCCAGGCGCTAAGCAGCCCGCACGCCAGCCCTCCTGCACTGTGTTTTCAACGGATTGCGTCGGCCTGTGGTGCGGTTCATGCGCGCATGCCGAGCGGGGAGTGCAAGCCGTGCACTCAGTCCCGGCTCTGCGTGTAGCCGTACTCCTTCAGGCGGTACTGTAGTGTTCTCAGGCTGATGCCGAGCTGACGGGCGGTCTTGGCGCGGCTCCCGCCATTGGCCTGGAGCGCGTCCTCGATCGCCTTTCTCTCGATGTCCTTGAAGAGCACGGGCCGCGTGGGGCCTTCGGCGGTTACGGGCAGGTCGTCCGGCTCGATCACATCGTCGCAAAGGATGGCCAGGCGCTCCATGGTGTTCTCCATCTCGCGCACGTTCCCTGGCCAGCCATACGCCAGGAGTACGCGCTCGGCCTCCGGGCTCAGCGCCAGATGAGGCTTCCCGAGGCCATGGGCGGCCTTGCCCAGGAAGTGCCGCGCCAGCTTGAGGATGTCGCCGGGCCGCTCCCTGAGCGGCGGCAGCTCGATGGGGAAAGTGCTCAGCCGGTAGTAGAGGTCCTCGCGGAACTTCCCGTCGCCGGCAGCCTGCTTCAGGTTCCGGTTGGTGGCCGCAATCACCCGCACGTCCACGCTGATCTGGCGGGAGCCGCCCACGCGCTCGAAAGTCCTCTCCTGTAGCACGCGGAGCAGCTTGGCTTGCAGGTTTCCGTCCAGCTCGCCGATCTCGTCCAGGAACAAAGTGCCGCCGTGCGCCCTCTCGAAACGGCCCAGGTGCTGGCCCGCGGCGCCTGTGAACGCCCCTTTCTCGTGGCCAAACAGATCGCTCTCTATCAGGGACGGCGCCAGGGCGGCGCAGTTGACCGGCGCGAACACGCGCTCGGCTCGGGGGCTGTTCTGGTGGATGCAGCGCGCGATGAGTTCCTTGCCCGTGCCGCTCTCGCCGGCCAGAAGAACGGTGGTGTTGGTTGGCGCGACGCGCCGCACCATCTCCAGGATCTGCACCATGCGCGGGTCGTCGGCCACCAGGTTCTCGCAGGAGAAGCGGCTGCGCTCCTCTTCGCGCAACAGCTCGTACTGGTCGGCCAGGCGCCTCTGGTCGAGCGTACGGCGCACCAGCAGGCGCAGTTCGTCCGGGCTGCTGAGCGGCTTGCCGATGTAGTCGGCGGCGCCCAGTTTCATAGCCTCCACCGCCGTCGAGACGGTGCCGAAAGCCGTGATCATGATGACCGGCGTCTCGGAAGCATGTTCGGTCCACCAGCGGAGGATCGCGAGGCCGTCGCCGTCCGGCAGCTTGAGGTCGCTGACCACCAGGTCGTACTTGCGCGCCGCCCCCGCGCGCAGGGCCTCCGCCACTGAGGCTCCAGTCTCGATGACGTAGCCCTCCGCCGCCAGGATGGTCTCCAGCAGCCTGCGGAAACCGGGGTCGTCGTCGATTACCAGGATCCTCTCCATCACGCCTCCTCTTCCATAGTCACCTGACGGGCCGAGGCGTCGGGGAAGCGCAGGCTCGCCGCCACACCGGTGGGCTCGGCGTCCGAGAGGGCCAGTTCGCCTCCGAGCGCCCGCGCGAACGAGCGGGCGATGGCCAGCCCCAGTCCGGTGCCGGAAGGCTTGGTCGTGAAAAACGGCTTGAACAGCTTTTCCCTCACCGTCGCCGGGATTCCCGGGCCGTTGTCGGCCACGGTGATGGTAACGCCGCCCGGCCCGGTACGGCGGACCTCAACGCGCACCTCGCCGCCCGCCCGGCCGCCGACGGCCTCGGCCGCGTTGCGGAGCAGATTCAGGAGGGCGTGCTGGAGGAGGCGCGGATCGGTGCGCCATTCGATCGCCGGTCTCTCCGCCGTGAATCGGATGCCGCGCTCGCGCGCCAGGTGGCCGGCGTGCGCTTCCAGCGTGGCGAGGATCTCTTCCCACTTCGCCGGGCGAAGGGAGGGCGCCGGAGGCCGCCCGTAGAGCAGCAGGTCGCTCACCAGGTTCTCCAGGCGCTCGACCTCGCTCAAGATGGGGTCGAGCGAACCACGAACGCTCTGGCCTTGCTGTTCTCCGATCAACTGCGCGAATCCTTTGATGGTGCCGAGCGGGTTGCGGATTTCGTGCGCCAGCACCGCCGACATCTCACCCAGTTGCGCAAGGTGCTCCAGTTCCAATTGCCTCACTTCCAGGCGCGCCGTCCTGCGCGACGCCCAGACTGCGTAGAGCGAGAGCGCCACCAGCACCAGCCCTCCCAGCGAGGCGGCCGCCACGTTGTGCCGGGCGTGCGTCACAAGGAACTCCGCCGCTTGCGCGTCCAGGTCGATGCGGGCGATGCGCAGCCCGTCCTCGGCGTGAAACGGAACATAGACCCGGTACAGGTCCGCTTCCCGGCCGCGGACCAGTTCGGTACGGAACAACTCCTGCCCCTCCCACAGCGGGGTCAGGGAAGGCTCCTCGGCCGAAGGCTGCCCGCGCGTGAACAACTGGAGGTCCACCAGCGCGGGCTCCGCCTCGCTGAGGGCTTCGAATAAGGTGGCCCGGTTGGCGGAGCCTGCGAAGGTCTCCAGCCGCCCGGCCGCAGCCGCCGCCCGGTTGCGCAGGAACACGCTCTTCTGCTGGTCCAGCTCATTGAGCGTGCGCAGCGAACTGACCAGCAGCACCACCGGCAGCGCCAGCGTGGCCAGCGGCAACAGTGCGCGCGAGATCAGTCTTGTCCCGCCCGACATTCCAGCCATTCGAGATTCAGCCCGACGAGCAATTGTGACACGCCTTGCGCGCCGCGTGCAGAGTCTGCGCTTCCGGCCAGCGCCCCGGTGCGCTATCCTGTTGAAGCGAAGGGAAAAGGCGGCTGGCCGCGGGCGTGCCCGGCGGTTAGATGGAGGCGTGCCATGATCAGGCTCCACGTTCTGGCGTTCTGCGGCCTGGCCTGTGTGCAACTTTGCCCGGCCCAGCCTTCGATCGCCAACAACCCTAAGGTCGAGTTGAAGGGCGTCATCCAGAGCGTCCGGCTGGCCCGGGGCCAGGGCACGCCGGTTCTGGTTGTGAAGTCCGGGAACACCTCGTCGCGCGTCTTGCTGGGATCGATGCGCTACCTGATGGAACAGGGTTTCAACCCCAAAGCCGGCGTGGAAGTGCAGGTGAAGGGTTTCGAGACGGGCGAGGACGAGGTCACCGCCATCAGCGTCACTCTCATTGCCGGGAACAAGACCCTGCACCTTCGTGACGAAGAGGGCTGGCCGCTCTGGCAACGGGGCGGCGGCGGCCGGAGACCCTCGCAGTAGCATCTACCTCGCGCCGGCCTGGTACGCCGCTACGACATCCCGGAAGTCGTGAACGGATTTCCCCTGCTGGTGCATCCAGTCCCGGAGGGGCACGCCCGCATCGGTTTCCGGCGCGAGGCCCAGCTTGCCCAGAATGTACTCCCTGGGCACGCCGGTCGCGACCGAGACTTCATCGAGCGTCATCCAGCCCCGAATCTCCTCGGCAGAGGCCTTCGCGGGTTGGCCGGTGGAGGCGACCACCGCCGCCGTAGTCCGCCACTCGCCCGCCAGCTTGCTGGCTCCCACGAGCGCCATCAGCCCCGCCACCAACAGCGAAGCGTACGCCGCGTGCGACAGCCGCCACTTCGGGCCGCGGACCGCGAGCACGTTCGGCTTCGGGCAATCCACCACGCAGTCCAGGCAGTGATTGCACTCGGAGTCCCGGATGACGGTGGTCGACAGGAAGTCAACGTGCGCGTGGCACGTCTTCTGGCAGAGGTTGCAGCCCTTGCAGCCGGCCGGGTCGCGTTCGATCCTCGTCAGTCCCGCCTTGCCGAGGACTCCGAGCACGGCCCCCAACGGGCACGCGTACTTGCAGAAGAACCTCTCGATGAAGACCGATCCCGCCAGCACCACGGCCAGGAGGGCGTAGGCCCAGGGCAGTTCGTCCATCCTTCTGCCCAGGTGGAAGAACGCCAGGAAGGGATCGTACTCGCGGAACACCAGCGTTCCCAGGCGCCAGGTCAGCGAGATGATGACCGCCAGCAGGACGTACTTGAGATTGCGCAGAGCGCGGTCCCAGGCGCCCGTGGGATTGAACCTGCGCTTGAGGAACCTCTTCGACAAGGCGCCCATCCACTCCTGGATGGAGCCGAAGGGACAGACCCAGCCGCAGAAACCCCGGCTGGCGATCAGGGTAAGGAGGAGCAGGGCCGCGAGCAGGACCATCGAGGACGGCTCGATGCGATGCACATACCCGCCCGTTGTCAGGAATTGGTAGAGGCTCTCCAGGCCACCGAAGGGGCAGTAGGCTTCGACCGAGGGGGCTCCGCGCGGTCCTCCGCCCTTGACCAGGTGGTCGTAGGCCACCTGCATCAGGAACAGGAAGAAGACGGCCATCACCCCATGCCGGAGCGTCTTCGGCGACCTGTACCAGGGGGTCTTCCTATTCGTGCTGCACGCAATGTTGGTGAGTTGCTCGGGCACTCGGGTGACCTCACCCCGCCTGGGGGCAATCCGGTCGCCACACCGGGAACGGGCTGAGGGACTGGAATGAGGACCTTGGACCGGCAGCGCGAAGGCGCCGCGCGCAGTTGCTGCGCCGGGTGCGACCTGCCTTGTGCAACCGGCGCACTCGGCATCGGCTGGTGCGGACGAGAGGACTTGAACCTCCACGCCCTCGCGGGCACTGGAACCTAAATCCAGCGCGTCTGCCAGTTCCGCCACGTCCGCAGGGAAGCGTGCTTCGAGATCATCTTAGCACCGCCTGCCCGGCGCCGGCCCCCACGGCGGCCGCCCTGGCCCGCCCCGCCCGCGCCCTGGGCCGCACATCGACCAGCCGCGGGCCGCGCCGGCCGCACCCGCACACCGTCTGGTCGATCCGCCCCGTCAGACAGGTGGCCAGGCGTATGGCGGGCCGGCGCAAGCCCACCAGCGAGGTCGCCAGCAGTTCCGGTTCGCCGTCCCCGCAGTAAACTTCGAAGATCGCGCGACCGGAATCGAAGTGATACCCCTGGTGCGCTTCGCACTCCCAGGCGAGCAACTCGCGGCTCAGACCGAAGATCTGGCCGAAGGCGGGGACCCTCCAGGCGGACCAGAACCGCTCGCGCGCTTCCTCCGTCAGGAAAGCGCGCCGCAGCGTGGCGAAGGCGATCACCGAATGGCTGAGCGTCAGGGATTCCTCGCCGGCTTCGGCCAGGCGGAGCAACGCTCCCACCGGTCCGGCCAGCGCCTCGGGGCGCCAGCGCGCCAGCCTTCGGGCGTCCGGCCGGCCGCCGAAGGCTCTGAGTCCCTCCCGCGCCTCCACCGGACGGCAGAGAACCGCCGTCCTGGCGGCCGCCGGAAGCGGCCAGTGCATCTCCCGGCCGCTGCAGCCGGGCGCGGCGGGATTCAGCAGGGCTGCCGAGCCGGTTGGGACAAGGCCCGGCTCCACCCGCGGCAACCTGGCCAGCGCCAGCTCAGGCGGGCCCGCCTCATGGATAGCTTCCCTTGACCCCAGTTGCGCGCCGCGAAGCAGGGGGGCGTAGTAGCTTGTGTTGAGCGCCGCCAGCAAGACCGAGCGGATACTTCCCTGACGCGCCGCGGGAGGCAGGCTCCCCCCTGGTGACCTCCACGGGATTCGCACTCCAAGAGGTTTCCTAAGAGGAAGTGTGCGCCGGCCGGCGGCTTCCTCTCAACGCATTTGACGCCGGCCAGGCCCGCTGGCGCGGCTCAGACCCCGTCCTTGCCGGGCTGGGAGACCCGCGTCAGGCCCGCGGCCAGGGCGAACTGCGTCAATCCCGCTACGTTGTTGACCCCCAGTTTTCTCATCAGCGTCTTGCGGTAGCTCCGCACAGTCTGAAGTCCCAGGTCCAGCAGCGCGGCGATTTCCTTGCTCGTCTGGCCCTCGGCCACCAGCCGCATCACCTGCAACTCCCGCGGCGACAGGGATTCCAGGGCGGACGGGATCGCGCCGGACTCCAGGTCCCCGCGCTGTATGCGCTTCAGCAACCGATCGGAGACCTGCGGGCTGAGATAGGAGCCGCCCTTGGCCACGGCGCGCAGCGCATCCAGCAGATCGCTGTCGGAAGCCTTCTTCAGCACGAACGCCCTGGCGCCCGAGCGGATGGCCGTGACCACGCTCCGCTCGTCGTCGTACATCGAAAGGATAACCACCTTGACGCCCGGCGCGTGGCGCAACAGCTCGGTCGTGGCTTCGATGCCCGTGAGGCCCGGCAGGGCGATGTCCATGAGCGCGATGTCCGGCTTCAGTTCCTTGCAGATTCGCACGGCTTCCACGCCGTTGTCGGCCTCGCCCAGAATCACGAATTCTCCGCCGTGTTGCAGAATGGCCTTGATGCCGTCCCGCATGATCCTGTGATCATCCACCAGAACGATGCTATAAGGCATGGTGGCGCCCTGATGTTTCCCTGAACATTGCTAGTGTGCTGCCTCCTCGGGGGACTGCCCGGCGGCGCCGGCCTGTAAATCGGCCGCCTCTGCGACGAGCTGCCTCAGAGTCGCCATGGCCGTTTCCAGCAATTGCTGGATCCCTGTGATGCGTTGGGCCACCTCGGGCGCTTGGCTTTCGAGGTCCATCCGGAGCAGCTCGAGTCTCAGCCCCACCGCGCTTATCACCTGGCCCACATCGTCGTGCAGGACCCTGGCGATACGCTGCCCTTCCATCCGGCCGGTTTGACGGGAACGAAGCTGTGGCACAGACGACACAGGCCCAGGCGGCTCTTCCACTATTTGACCAGCAACAACAGTACTACTTTGTCCAACGCTCGTCAAGAGGGCCTGCGCGGTGGGAGAATGGGGGTTCCCGGCGAGGGGAAACAGCATGCGGTCAACCGATTCGGGCGTCAGGCTCACCCACGTGCTCGTCAGGAATTGGCGCAATTTCCTGCGTGCCGATCTCGACCTCGGTGAGCGGGTTTTCCTGGCCGGCCCGAGCGGAGCCGGCAAAACCAACCTGCTCGACGCGTTCCGCTTCCTGGGCGACCTCGTGTCTCCGGCCGGCGGCCTTCAGGAGGCCGTTCGCAGCCGCGGAGGCGTCGGCCGCCTGCGCTGTCTGGCCGCGCGGCAGGATTCCGACCTGGCGCTGGTGGTTCAGGCGGGCGGCAGCACGGACCCGGCGGCCTGGGAGTACGAACTCCAGTTCAACCAGGAGGACCGCCGGCTGCCGGCAGTCAGGCGGGAAAGGTTGAGCTGGCGGGGGGAGGACCTGGTCGACCGCCCCGACGAGCACGACAAGGCTGACGGCGGCCGCCTGGCCTGCACGGCCCTCGAACTTGGCAGCCGCCGCAAGGAACTCCGCGACTTCGCGGCCTTCTTGCGGAGTATCTGTTACCTGCACCCGGCGGCGCCGCTGCTTCGCGATCCGGACCGGCCCCCCGGGGCGCGCTTCGATCCATTCGGGGCCGGATTCCTGGGGCGTGTTGTCGCCACACCGGAAAAGGCCCGCCAGAGCCGGCTGAAACTGGTTCTGGAGGCCCTGGGCGGGGCCGTTCCCCAGATCCGCCGTCTGGAAGCCCACCGCGACACGCAGGGACGGCCCCACCTGCGCGCCTTGCTTGAGCACTGGCGGCCGCACGGCGCCTGGCAGAGCGAGGAGCACCTTTCGGACGGCGCGCTTCGCCTGATCGCGCTGCTGTGGAACGCGCTCGATGCCGGAGGGCCCCTGCTGGTCGAGGAGCCCGAGATCTCCCTTCACTCCCACGCCGTGCGCGCCATACCGGCCATGCTGGCCCGCGCCTGCCAGCGCACCGGCAGGCAGATGATCCTCACGACGCATTCCCTGGACCTGCTGTGCGGCGAAGGCGTCTCTACCGGGGAGATAGCCCTGCTCAACCCGTCACCGGAAGGTTGCGCGGTGCGGTTCGCCTATGACCTGAAGGAAGCCGCGGATCTGCTGGACCGCGGGGCGCTGGCCCCCGAGCCGCCCGTGGCCGCCGGCTCTGCTGAGGCGCCGGGGCGGCAGTTGGGTCTTTTCGGCGAGCCGCGGCGGCGGAAGTGATCTGTATGGCGTTGCCTAAAGCTCCGGCGGCAGCCGGCCGATAGACCCTGCCTGGGGGCCCATGGGCCGCGAGCTCTCTCAGCAACAGATCGACTCATTGTTCCGCGGCGCGAAGCACCGCGCCGGCGAGGCGCGGCAGGCGCCCAAGGCGCTGCCGTTCGACTTCAGCCGCCTGGACCGCATTCCCAAGTCCCAACTGCGCGCCATCCGGCTCGCCCAGGACGACTTCGTTCGGAACCTGTCCTCCAGTCTTTCGACCTACCTGCGCACCTACCTGGCCGTCAGCCTGATCAGCGTAGAGCAGCTTTCCTATGCCGAGTTCCTGGACGGTTTGGCCTCGCCCACCTGCCTGGTTTGCCTGAGCATGAGCCCGTTTGAGGGCAACGCGGTGCTGGAGCTGAATCCTAACCTCGTGTTCCCCATGCTGGAGTGCCTGCTGGGCGGCAAAGGGAAAAGCGCCGGCGTGCTGAGCAGGGAGATCACCGAGATCGAACGGCGCCTGATGGAAGGGCTGTTGAAGATCATCCTGAAGGACCTTGAGGAAGCCTGGGCGTCCATCACGGCCATAAACTTCTCGGTGGAATCCATGGAGACCGAGCCGCAGCTGTTGCATGTGCTGGACCCGGGAGAAGCATTTGTGGCCACCGGCATCGAGATCCGGATGGGCGGCGCCGTGGGCATGATGAACCTGGCCATCCCCTCGCTCATCATCAAGATGATGAGGAGCAAGTTCGATCATCAGGGAGGACGGCGGGGGCGCTCCAGCGAGACGGACCAGGCCCGCATGCTCAATCTGCTGCGGAGCGGGCGGTTGGATGTGGATGTAAGGCTGCGCGGCCCGCGGCTTCCGCTGAGCGACTTGCTAAGGCTGGAGGCCGGAGACGTAATACCGCTGGACTTCCCCCTGGTGAGGCCCCTGGACTGCCTTGTGAACGGGGTGCTGAAGTTCCGCGGTCAAGTGGTCAACGCAGGCCGTAAGAAGGCCTTCCTTGTGGAGGAGGCGCGGCCCGAGGAGATGTAGCCGCGGCCGGCTCACACGATGCCGGCGCCCGCTTTGTGAGTCTGGCCGCGCGCCAGGTGCCCGAGCAGCCGCAGACAGGTCTCGCCCCCGCCGCGCCGGTCCTCCAGCGGGATTGCCCGCAGACGGACGGCCACGGCTTGCAGCAGTTCCCATCGCTCCGCCTCCAGGGCCGAGGCGCCTGAGCGCGAACCCGTGGCGCTGATCCTTCTTAGTTCCGCGTGCAGCCCCTCGGCAGTCCCGCTTTGCAGCAGCCGCAACAGCCTGCCGGCCCAGCTTCCGCTCCGGCGACACTCCCCGCCTGAGTTCATCATCTCGCTCGGAGGCTCTCATCGGCGCCGGCGTGGGGAATTCGAGGATTTCGGGGCGGCGAAAGTCCGGGCGCCGCGCCGATATGCTTGTCTGGCGGCTCTGTATGATCAGGCTCACGCGCTTGAATCACGTGCCCCTGGTGCTCAACAGCGACCTGATCGAGCACATCGAGGCCACTCCGGACACGGTGATCTCGCTCACCAACGGGCAGAAGATCATGGTCTTGGAAAGCTCCGAGGAAGTGGTTGGCCGCGTGATCGCCTTCCGCCGGTCCATCCACGAGAGCCCGCCGGGGTCGGCCAACACGGACGCGGCTTTAGACAGCGAAGGAGGATAGCCGCCGGTCATGGCCTCAAAGGCGGGGGCGAAACAGAAGAACTCGGCGCCGGCGAAACCGGACCTGGCGACCATAGGGGGGCTGGCGCTGGCGCTGGGCGGCATCCTGGGCGGCCTGATCCTGGAAGGCGGCAACATCAAGGACGTCAGCCAGGTGACGGCCGCCTTGATCGTGCTGGGCGGAACGTTGGGGGCGGTCATGGTGACCTCCCCGGTGCCGGTGCTGGTCCGCGCCGCCAAACAGATTTCACTGGTCTTCATGAGCCGGGATCAGAGCGCCGAGGCGGCCACCGAGGAACTGATAGGCTTTGCCACCAAGGCCCGCAAGAGCGGCATCGTCTCGCTGGAGCAGGATGTGGAATCGGTGTCGGATCCGTTCCTGAAGAAGGCCCTCAACCTGGCCATCGACGGAATGGAACTGAAAGAACTGCGCAAAATGATGGAGCTGGAGATCGGCCTGGAGGAGCAGCGCGCTGAGGAGGAAGCCAAGGTATACGAGGCCGCCGGCGGTTACGCCCCCACCATCGGAATCATCGGAGCCGTGCTCGGGCTGATCCAGGTCATGAAGCACCTGGATAACATCGAGGAGGTGGGCCACGGCATCGCGGTGGCCTTCGTGGCCACCGTCTACGGCGTCGGCCTGGCCAACATCATTTTCCTGCCGGCGGGCAACAAGCTGAAGGCGCGGGCCCGCAGAGCGGCCATGCTCCGTGAGCTGGTCCTGGAGGGAGTGGCCGGCATTGTCGAAGGGCTGAACCCCAAGCTGATCCGCATCAAGCTGGAGGCCTACTCCCGCGAGGAATCCTCCAAGAAGCCCGCCAAGCCGGCCAGGGGCAAAGGCGAGGCTGCCAAGGCGGCGCCTGCCAAAAGCGAGGCCTGAGCATGTCGCGGAAGAAGAAACACGGCGAGCATGAGAACCACGAACGGTGGCTGGTCTCCTACGCCGATTTCATCACCCTGCTGTTCGCCTTCTTTGTAGTCATGTTCGCCTCCTCCAACCAGGACAAGGTCAAGGCCAAACAGGTGTCCGAGTCGGTGCGCCAGGCGCTTGAGGAGGACCGGCTGGTGGCCAAGGTCGCCGCCGTGCTCGGCGGCACGGTCAACGACGTCGGTCAGGGCAGCGCGCAGCGCAAGGGGCCTGGCGGCACGATGAAAGCCAGCGAGGAGCCTGCCTCGGGGCCGGAGCCGCCCGCCGGCCCGGTGCCGGTGGAGTTGCTCCCTTCGATGGAGTTTCTCAGCCGGGAATTGAGGCAGGAAATCGAGGCCGGACGGCTGAGATTGAGCATGGAGCCGCGCGGCCTGGTGGTCACGCTGCCGCAGGCTACCTACTTCCCTTCGGGGCAGGACACCATCGACCCGGCGACTTACCCGGTCATCGGCAAGGTCGTCCATGTTATCCAGAAACTCCCCAACCAGGTGCGGCTGGAGGGCCACACCGACTCGGTGCCGATAAGCAACGCGCGCTTCCGCAGCAACTGGGACCTGTCGGCGGCGCGCAGCATCGCCATGTTGGAACTGCTGGCAACCCGCTTCCAGGTTCCCAGAAGCCGGCTGGCGATCGCCGGTTACGCCGACAACGTGCCCGTCAAAGATAACGGCACCGAGGAGGGCCGCGCCCAGAACCGCCGCGTGGACGTGGTGATCGTCAGCCGGCTAGGGCTGGTTGCGGCCGTGGCGGACCCGCAGCAAGGGGCCCCGCCCGCCGCCGGGCACGCCAAGCCCGCTCCGGCATCCAAAGTGCACTGACCGGCCGGGGGGCGGCCCCTGAAGGGGCTGCGCGCCAAATTCTTGCCGGGACTCCAGAGCCGCAGCATGATCGCCATTGGGGGAATGCTCGAATCGTGCGGGAGCGGGCCGATATGCCCTCTGACGGCTGAGAGATCAGCCACCCGGCAGGATGCCGGGATCACTCAAACAAGGATGTGACAGGCAATGGCCGTTTCGATTCAAACCAACGTCAATTCCATCGTGGCGCAGGAAAACCTCCGCGTCACCGGCGAGTTTCAGAGCAAGACCATCCAGAGGCTGACCTCGGGCTATCGCATCAATTCATCGGGCGATGACGCCGCGGGCCTGGCCGTAGCCAACAAGTTCCGCAGCGACATTGCGGAGCTGGTGCAGGGCGTCAGAAACGCCAACGACGGCATCAGCACTCTGCAACTTGTCGATGGCGGCCTCAACAACATCTCCAAGCTGATTGACCGCATGAAGACCCTGGCCAGCCAGTCTGCTTCCGGGACCTTCACCGGCAACCGCACAACGCTGAATAACGAGTACCAGGCGCTGCTCGGCGAAATCAACCGGCAGGCGGCCAACATCGGCATGGTGAGCGGCGGCGCCAACAACAAGGTGCTGGACATCTACATCGGCGGCGGCAGCACGCAGTCCAACGCGCAGGTTTCCGTGGACCTGAGCGGAGGCAGCAACCAGGTGGACTCGGCCGGCCTCGGCATCGCCAACACCGCCATCTCCGGCGGCGGCACGGCGCTTGCCGGAAACGACGTCCGCCTGGACAACCCGGCGCTGACCTTCCTGGCCGGCCACAGCCAGGTGTTCACGTTCAACATCTACAACGGCGCGGCCGCGGCCGCAGTCTCCGTCACTGTGAGCGGCGGCGCAGCCGGGCTCACCGGCACCGATGTGATCAACCAGTTGAACACCGGCCTGGCCAGCCACGGCATCTCCGCCTCCATGGTGGGCTCCGGCTCTGACGTCGGCGAGTTGCAGTTCGGCGGCTCCCGGGCGTTCACGGTCTCGGTGGCGGCGGCCTCCGGCGGAACCGCTGCTGTGACAGCCAACAGCACGGCCGTCAACGAGGGCAACTACCGTCTGGCCCAGACGGTCGCCGGAATCACCGACCACACGGACAGCGAGATCGTAACCGTCACCAATGCGCTCGGCTCGGTCAACGTGACCCTCGGGGCGGCGGGCGCGAACAACTCGCTTGCGATCGCGGCCATCAACGCCCAGACGGCGGCCCTTGGCATCTACGCCGTCGCGGACACGGCCGGCACGGGCTTCTCGCTCCAGAGCAACAGCTCGTTCACCGTGCTGAAGACCCAGGCGGCCACCGCCGGGTCGGTGTTCAGCGGCCCCGTGGGCGTGCAGACCGTGACGGGTCCTTCGGCCGGAGCCAGTTCGACGGCCAACGCTCTGGCAGCCATCACCTCTCTGACCGCCGCGGTGACCACGCTCGGCTCCGTGCAGGGCCGGGTCGGCACCGGGCAGAACAAGCTGTACTACGCAATCCAGCTGGCGCAATCGCAAGTCGCCAGCTTTTCGGCAGCCGAGGCGCGCATCCGTGACGCGGACATCGCCGCCGAGGCCGCCAACCTGACCAAGGCCCAGGTCTTGGAGCAGGCTTCTCTGGCCGCCATGGCCCAGGCGAACTCTTCGCCGCAGTCGGTCCTGGCGCTTCTCAGGGCCTGATGAGGCAGGGCCGGGGGCCGGGGGGCGGGGAATAACCCGCCGCCTGGCTTCCGGCCCCTGGTTTGATGAGCACCAATAGCACCAGTTCCATCTTCAGCGGGACCAGCCGGTACTCAACCGACTTCCGCCAGATCATCGACCGCGCCGTGGCCATCGCTTCACTGCCCAAGGCGCAGATGGAGAGCGCCAAGAGCGCGCTCTCGGCGCAGAGCGCGGCGCTGAAGTCGCTGGCATCCAGGTTCGAGGCGATCCAGGGCGCATTGGCCGCCTTGAATTCCTCAGCGGCCGCCTATAGCGTATACTCCTCGGACGGGACCGTGGCGAGCCCCGGTGTTGCGGCCGGGGCGCTGCCTGGCGTCTACCAGATCCAGGTCGTCAATCTGGGCGCCCATGCGTCCTCGATGAGCAAGGACGGGCTGCCTCGGGTCGCCGATCCCGCCTCGGAGAATCTCAGTTCCGCCTCCAGTTTCACGCTGACTGTGGCCGGGGCCGGGCATCGGATCGAGCCGGCCGGGGCGTCGCTGACCCGGTTGGCCGAAGCCATCAACGCCAGCGGCGCCCCGGTGGAGGCGACCATCGTCAACATCGGACCCTCCTCCGCGCCCGACTACCGCCTGTCGCTGCGGAGCGCCACGCTGGGCGGGGTCTCACTCCAGCTCAACGACGGCTCGGCCGACCTGCTCGAGGTCGTCGCGGCAGGCGCGCCGGCCGAATACAGGGTCAACGGGCAGCCCGCGGCTGCCATCGCCAGCGATTCACGCTCGGTCACCGTCGCGCCCGGTCTGACGCTGACCATGCTTAAGGAGGGCTCGGCCAGCATCACCGTCTCCCGAAACGCGGCCTCCGTCGCCAACGCTCTTTCCAGCCTGGCTTCGGCCTACAACGCCGCAGTGGACGAAATGGACAAGCACCGGGGAAAGGACGGCGGAGCGCTGAGAGGTTCCTCGATGCTCAATACGCTGGCGCGGTCCATGCGGGAGATGGCCGCCTATGAGCCGGGCTCAGGATCGCTCGCCTCACTGGGGGTGCAGTTCAGCGACCAGGGCAGGCTGTCTCTGGATATGGCCGTCTTCACCGAGGCCACCGCCGGCAGGTTCGAAGCGCTGGCGACGTTCCTCGGCAGCAGCACGACGCAGGGGTTTCTCAAGCATGCCGCGGACCTGATGGGCGGCCTGAACAGCCCGGACGGCGGCGTCATCGAGACGGCCGTCACCAGCCTGCGGGACCAGATCGCCTGGCAGGACACCCGGATCGCCGAGGAGCAGGCGCGCATAGACAAGCTCGAGGAGAGCCTGGTTGCGCGGATGACGGCCGCCGACGCCCTGATCGCTTCGCTGGAACTCAAAGTCCGCTACATGACCGGCTTGTTCGAGGCCATGCAGGGACTGAGGAGCAACAGGAGGTGACGGCCGTCGAGGAAGCCCGGCAGCGCTTCCGGCACGCCGTGTCGACCGGTTCCTACGCGGAGGCACAGAGTTGCCTGGACCAGTACACGCGCGCGGTGAGCGCCGGCCTGGAAACTTCAGGCCCCGATGATCCGGCCGCTGCGGACATGGTCACCGCGGCGCTGGAACTTCTGCGCTGGGCCGACCGGGCGGTCCGCTCAGGGCGCGCGCACGACGCCGGCCGCCTGGCTCAACTGGTCCTGGCTCGCCCCTACCGGCCGATGCCCCCCCAACCCGCGGCCAGCTTTCAACTCGACGCCTAAGGCGCTGAAAACAGGAATGCTTGTCCCGATCCTGGCGGCTCGGGAACTCCTATTCGGCCGGTGGAGTCTAAATGTTTTGCGGCAGGCGGTTGAGTCGTGGTAGCTTGAAGTTGGCTGTGAGTCGAGGCGCTACCGTGGCTGACGAACTGATAGAGCTGGAACTACGCGCTACGCCCGGGGAGACGGTGGCTTCCGACGGGGGTGACCGCCGCCTGCTTGAAGGCCTGCTGGAAGGGGCCGAGTGGGCCTACGAGAGTCTCATCGACGGCTACAGTCAGCCGGTATACAACGTGGTGTGCCGCCTGCTTTGGGACCCGGCCGACGCCTGCGACGTGGTGCAGGAGGTCTTCTTTAAGGTGTTCCGGAAGATAGGTTCGTTCCGCGGCGAAAGCAGCCTGAAGACCTGGATCTATCGAATCGCCGTGAACGAGGCCCGAAACCACTGCCGCTGGAATGGACGCCACCGCGGCCAGGAGGTCGGGCTGGAGTCGGGCGGCGATACCCGTAGCTGGCGGGACACGCTGGCCGCCGCGGGCTTGTCGCCCTATGAACTGGCGTTGGGCCGGGAACGCCATCGCCTCGTGGAAGAGGCGCTGGCCGAGTTGCCCCCGAGCTTTCGTTCGGTGGTTGTGTTGCGGGACGTGGAGGATCTGAGCTACGAGCAAATCGCCGGGGTTCTTCAGCTCCCGATGGGCACGGTGAAATCCCGTCTGCTTCGAGGGCGCGCGGCGTTGCGGGATCTTTTGCAGCAGAGGTTGAAACCCGAACCAGGGCTCCGCCTGTCGCCCCAACTAGTGGAGTAGTCAAATGGACTGTCACAATGCGAAGCGTCTGCTGGCGGCGTATTGCGATGTCGGTCTGTCGCCCGGGGAGCGGGATGCCGTCGACCTGCACCTCGCCGCTTGTGGGGCCTGCGAGGCTCTGGCTAGGCAGTACGCCAGGGGCAGGGCCGCCGTCCGGGCTCTTCCCGTGCTGGCTCCCCCCGGCCACCTGCTGACTTCCTTGCGCGTGCTGGCATCGCACGAAAGGGCGCGGCGCCTGGCGGGCGCGCGCATGCCGGCGGCCGTGACCAGGTGGGTTGTGCGGACGAGGCTCTGGGCCGACGCCATGATGCGGCCTCTGGCGCTGCCGGTGGCCGGGGGCCTGGCCTCGGCCGTGTTTCTGTTCGCCCTGGTGGTGCCGAACTTCTTCTCGCCACACGCCGCACCGGCCGCCGCCGACGTCCCCACGATGCTCTCCACCGAGGCGGCCCTGGTCGGACTGGGTCCTTACGGAATCGGCGAGGACAACGTCACGGTCTATGTGACCCTGGACCGGGAGGGCCGTTTTGTGGACTATTCCTTCCCAAGCGGCCAGGACTGGGCACAGGATCCGGAGATGCGCAGAAGTGTGGAGAACACGCTGCTGTTCCTGCGCTTCGAGCCCGGCACGACCTTCGGCATGCCTGCTTCCTCCAGGATCCGGCTCACACTGCGCCGCAGCCACATCGACGTTCGGGGCTGACGTCCTGGCCTGTGGGACAGTACCTGGGCCAGCACTTTTTGAGGCCGGTATCCATCCTGGAGCGGATAGCATGCGCGGCCTGCGCCCAGCCCGAGCCTCTGGTGGTGGAGATCGGTCCGGGCAAGGGCGCCCTCACGCGGTCACTGCTCGGCAAAGCCGGACGCGTGGTGGCCATCGAGACCGACCCCCGCCTGGTTGGCCGGCTCAGAGAGACCTTCGCCGGCGCTCCTAACCTGACCGTCGTGCACGGCGACGTGCTGGAAACCGACCTGACCCAGTGGGGCCGGGCGGTCTTCGCCGGCAACCTCCCCTACTACATCACCTCGCCGATCCTGCGGCGGGTGCTGATGCTGGGGGACTCAGTTGCGCGCGCGGTATTTCTGGTCCAGAAGGAGGTTGCCGAGCGGCTGACGGCGCAGCCGGGTTCGCGCTCCTACGGGTTCCTGACCGTGCAGACCGCCGTGTTCGCCGCTCCGGAGTTGCTGTTCACCGTGCCGGCGTCCGCCTTTCAGCCGCCCCCCAAGGTGGACTCGGCGCTGGTGCGGCTGACTCCGCACCACCGCGTGGAGCCTGACGCGGAGCGTTTTCTGGAATTCGTGGCCATGTCGTTCCGCCAGAAGCGCAAGACGCTGCGCAACAACCTGGCGGGCCGCGTGGACCGCCGCCTGCTCGACGGCCTGCCGGAAGCATCCTTGCGCGCCGAGCAACTGTCGCTTGAGGAGTTCCGGTCGTTGTACCGCCGCCTGTGCTGAGCAGTCCGCGGATTGCGCTGTTGCGGCGCCTCGACTAGCGCATGTTTGCGCTTTTAGCCGGTAATGGTCTGAAAACAGGGAGGCGGTTT